>JBCCRF010000180.1:0-6176 GCA_039208305.1 Pseudomonadota bacterium | reverse complement strand
TCGCCCGAGATACAGCAGGCTTTCGAGACGCGTTTCAAAGTGCCTATCATCGAGACGATGGGTCTGACCGAGACTGCAGCACAAATTCTGTCCAACCCCATGCGCGGACCACGCAAGATTGGTTCCCCCGGCATTGCCTTCGGCAATGAAGTGATCATCGCCGACGCAAATCAACGGGAAGTCGAGCGCGGACAGGGCGGCGAAATTTGCGTTAGAGGAACCAATGTCCTGAAGGAATACCGGGCGAACCCGCAAGCCACGGCAGATGCACTCACGGATGAGGGGTGGCTTCGGACCGGCGATCTTGGTCGTATGGATGACGATGGCTACGTTTTCGTGACCGGTCGGCTGAAGGAACTCATCATCAAAGGTGGCGAGAACATCGCACCGCGTGAGGTGGACGACGCGCTCTATACACACCCCGACGTCATTGAAGCAGGAGCATTTGCCCGTGTTTGTGACGATTACGGGCAGCGGGTGGAAGCTGCTGTGAAACTGGCCGAAGGCTCTCTGGTGACAGGCCAAGCGCTGGTTGACCTTTGCCGTGAGCGGATCGGCTCGTTCAAGGCGCCGGATCAGGTGCATATTCTGGCGGAACTTCCCAAGGGGCCTTCCGGTAAGATCCAAAGGCGGACCCTTGCGGACATCACCGCGGGATAGTTCCATGTGGACGTGGTGTAACCCGTTCCCTTGCGCTCTAACTTACACTATTGACTGACCCCGATGCTGAACCTGCGCCGGAGTGTATGATATGCGATTGCTATCGGGGATAATGTTGCTCGCTTTGACGGCTGCACCCGCTTTTGCAGAGGTTGACGTCTCCTTCATCGAAGGAGCACCGAAGGACCGCTTCCAGATTGCTAACAACGCGCAATGCGATATCGAGAACGCCGAACTGACCATCGATCTCGAAGGTTCAGCCGGTGGTTTGATCTTCGATGTCACGGATACTGGTGCAGGCGTTGAGGTATTTCAGCCCTTCGAAGTGGTGGCAGGTGTAGCCTTTCTCGCTAATGCGCCGGTGGTGCGCGACGGTGACCGGCGCATTGCGCTCAGCATCGGACAACTGCCTGCGGGTCAGACGATAGCCTTCACGATCGATGTGGACGACACGATCAATGCACGGGAAATCACGGTCACCGACAGTGAATTGAGCGGTGGGAGCGTAAGACTTCGCGTCGCGGGCCGCACGTTTGAGCAGACGTTTGGTGAGACACCGCGCCTGACGATCACTGGCTCGATCTGTAACTGAAAGCGCGCCCGGTGCAGATGCACCGAGCGCGTTTCCGATAAAGTGGTCGATTTCCGCCTCCGGCGCCGCAGCGCCGGAGAAAGGGGATCAGCGGTGCAGGTCGAAGCGGTCGAGTTCCATGACCTTCGTCCATGCGGCCACGAAGTCCTCGACGAATTTTGTCTCACCGTCCTTCGACGCGTAGACCTCCGAAAGCGACCGCAGGACCGAGTTGGAGCCGAACAGCAGGTCGATGCTGGTGCCGTCCCATTTCTTTTCGCCAGTGTTGCGGTCCATGCCGACATAGCTGTTCTTCGACGTGGCTTCCCATGTGGTCCCCATGTCCAGCAGATTGACGAAATAGTCATTCGTCAGGTGGCCAACACGGTCGGTGAGAACACCGTTGGATGAGCCATCTGCATTCGCGCCCAGCACACGCATACCGCCCACAAGAACGGTCATTTCCGGTGCGGTCAACGTCATCAACTGTGCCTTGTCCACCAGCAGTTCCGCTGGGGTGCGCACAAGACCGTCCCAGTAGTGGTTGCGGAAACCGTCAGCGCGGGGTTCTAGAACCTCGAAGGATTCTACATCCGTCATCTCCTGAGTGGCGTCTGTACGGCCCGGGGTAAACGGCACGGTGATGTCGTGACCGCCATCCTTGGCTGCTTTCTCCACGGCTGCCACGCCGCCCAGCACGATGATGTCGGCAATCGAGATTGCCTTGTCGCCGGTCTGTGCTGCGTTGAACTCGTCGCGGATGCCTTCCAGCACGGCCAGTGCATCGGTCAGGTCGCCGGGGTTGTTCACTTCCCACTCGTTCTGCGGGGCCAGCCGCAGGCGCGCACCATTTGCACCGCCGCGACGGTCCGACACGCGGAAGGTCGCAGCCGACGCCCATGCGGTCAGGACCAGATGGGTAACGGTCAGGCCGGAGGCCAGAAGCTTTTCCTTCAGCGACGTGATATCGGCAGCATCCACCAGCTCATGATCAACCGGTGGGATCGGGTCCTGCCAGATTTCCGGCTTGGTCGGTGCTTCAGCACCAAGACCACGCTCGATCGGCCCCATGTCGCGGTGGGTGAGTTTGTACCAGGCTTTCGCGAAGGTCTTCGCGAACTCATCCGGGTTCTCGTGGAACCGCTTGGAGATGTCGCGATAGATCGGGTCTTCCTTCAGCGCGATGTCCGAAGTGAACATGACCGGCTGATGGAATTTACCTTCGATATGGGCGTCCGGCACCATGTCGCCAGCCGCGCCGTCCTTCGGACGCCACTGGATGGCACCGGCAGGGCTTTTCGTCTGTTCCCAGTCGAAGCCGAAGAGATTGTCGAAATAACCGTTGTCCCAAGTCGTTGGCTTGGCCGTCCATGCGCCTTCCAGACCGGATGTGATCGTGTCCTCGCTATGGCCCTTGCCGAAGCTGTTGCGCCAGCCGGTGGCTTGCTCTTCGAGGCCTGCGCCTTCCGGTTCGGAGCCGACATAGGCGCCCGGATCAGCCGCGCCATGGCCCTTGCCGAA
The DNA here is from genome assembly GCA_039208305.1 of Pseudomonadota bacterium. GTDB lineage: Bacteria > Pseudomonadota > Alphaproteobacteria > Rhizobiales > Rhizobiaceae > Pseudahrensia. The sequence continues at coordinate 3,424 of JBCCRF010000180.1, read as the reverse complement.
GGTGTGGCCACCGGCGGCCAGTGCAACGGTTTCTTCGTCGTTCATCGCCATGCGAGCGAAGGTTTCGCGAATATCGCGGGCGGAGGCGAGCGGATCGGGATTGCCATTCGGGCCTTCCGGATTGACGTAGATCAGCCCCATCTGAACAGCGCCCAGCGGATCCTCCAACTTGCGGTCACCGGTATAGCGCTGGTCGTCTAGCCACTCGGTTTCGGGCCCCCAGTAAATGTCTTCCTCCGGTTCCCAGATGTCCTCGCGGCCACCGGCGAAACCGGCGGTTTCAAGCCCCATGGACTCCAGGGCGACGTTGCCGGTCAGAATCATCAGATCGGCCCAAGAGATTTTGCGACCATATTTCTGTTTGATCGGCCACAGCAGGCGGCGGGCCTTATCCAGGTTGCCATTGTCCGGCCAGCTGTTCAGCGGGGCGAAACGCAGGTTGCCAGCGCCGGCCCCGCCACGGCCATCGCCGATGCGGTAGGTGCCTGCGGAGTGCCAGGCCATGCGAATGAAGAAGGGACCGTAATGGCCATAATCGGCGGGCCACCATTCCTGCGAATCCGTCATCAGGGCGTGGATATCAGCCTTCACCGCGGCGAGATCGAGGCTTTCGAATTCCTTGGCGTAGTCAAACTCCTCTTCCATCGGGTTCGATTTCGCCGTGTTCTGGGCAAGAACCTTCAGATTGAGCGCATTGGGCCACCAGTGCTGGTTTGCCGTTGTGCCGCGGGCGGAGTGGCGATCTTTGCCGCCCATGACCGGGCATTTGCTGGCGCTGCTCTCGTTCATGTCGTCATAGACTTCGGTCATTGGGGATCCTCCTCAGGTATGCTGGCTGTGGTCAGCGATCACTGTCGCTTTCCGTTCACTTCTCAAAATTAGCCACTTTCCCTCAATTAGGTAAAATCGTTTTGACGCATTCTTCGATCAGAAAATCTGATGAAAAGAGAAGTCATTTAGCTTTGTTAAAACCGAACATCTCGCAGAGTTGGTCAGCGAAGTTCCGGAACTGCAATGAGCGTGGATCGGACTGTCGATTGGCCAGCACGATCTGCCGTGTCGGCTGCGGCTCGGCGAAGGGCGTGATGGCGATGCGCTGAATCCTTGCGCTCCGGGTCCGGGTCATGAGTTCAGGCAGCAACGTCGTGCAGGCGCCGCTCGCAACCATTTCAAGCAGTGTCTCCAGATTGGTGACGCCTGGTTGCGATGGGGGTTCGTTCAATCCGCAGGCTGAAATGGCCTGTTCTCGCAGACAATGCCCCTCCTCCAGCAGCACGAGTGGCGGATTGCTTGTGGCACCGCGCGGGGCTGCACGGAAGAAGCGATCCAGGCCAAGCGGGTAGGTTGCTATGCCATCTCGCCCGAAAGGTGGGCTGGCGATCACCACATCCACATCCCCCGCTTCCAATTCGTTGAGCAGGCGTTCGGTGATGGTCTCGCGAATGATCGGCTGCACGGGTGAGTGTGCCAGACCTTCCAAGAGCGAGGATACGATGAATGGCGCAATCGACGGGATAATGCCGATCCGCACCGGACCTGCGAGGTCGCCCGAGTAGGCGTTGGCCATGCTTTCAACGTCGGACGAGGCGGCAAGGATTGCGGTGGCGCGCGCCGCAAGTTCGTGCCCCGCATCGGTGATACGCGCTCCTCGCGAGTGACGCTCGGCGAGCTGCAGCCCGGTGATCTCTTCCAGCTCCGCGATGCGGGCAGAAAGAGCGGGTTGCGATACACCGACCGCATCGGCGGCCCTTCCAAAATGCTCCGCTTCAACCAAGGCGCGGAAATAGCGGAGGTGGCGAAGGGTCAGTTGCATCGGCACAGATTGCGGGACCTGGACTTGCCCGGCAAGTCTTTCCCGTTCACCCCATGGTATATGATCTCAAACCCGTCCTGCTTTGCAGTTGGCAAGTTGGTCCGTGAACCGCTATCCCTATTCGACCACCGCGGGAGCGGTGTGAATTAGGAGGAACACATGATCAAATTGACCCGTCGCGCGGCCACACTGTCCGCCGCTGCATTCGCTCTGTCCGCCTCGCTCGGTGTGGCGAGCGCGCAGGACGCCAAGGACTACGTGCTGAACACCGCCTCGACCGGCGGCACCTACCACCCTGTCGGCACCGCGATCTCTACGTTGTCGAAAGTGAAGCTGCTGCCGAAGCAGAAATTCTCGCTCACCGCTGTGAACTCCGCCGGTTCCGGCGCAAACGTTCAGGCCATGGGTTCGGGCGCTGCCGATTTCGCCATTCTGCAGGGCCTGTTCGGCTCCTACGCTGCCACCGGCACCGGCCCCGTCAGCGCGCCGCAGACCAACATGCGCTCCGTCACCATGTTGTGGCAGAACGTGGAGCAGTTCGTGCTCAGCAACGAGATGGTCAAGACCGGCACTGTGGAAGACCTCAAGGCCACCAAGGGCATGAGCGTTGGTATGGGTCGAAAGAATTCCGGCACCATCGGTTCCAACACAGTGTTGCTGTCCGGTCTCGGCCTCGACGTCTCCGCAGACTTCCAGTTGGTGGATGCAGGTTACGGCCCAACGGCAGACGCGCTGGCCAATGGCCAGGCGGTTGCTGCCGGTATTCCCGCCGGTCCGCCAACGGGTGCGATCACACGCCTGATGGCATCGAACGGCGACAAGTTCACGATGCTCGACGTCACCGACGAGCAGCTCGCCGCCATGGATGGCGGTCGCAACCTGTGGACACGCTTCGTCATCTCTGCCGGCACCTATCCCGGTCAGGACAAGGACGTGAACACCATCGCGCAACCGAACTTCCTGGCCGTGAACGCCAATGTCGATGAAGAGCATGTCTACATGCTCACCAAGACGATGTATGAGAACCTCGGTTTCCTCACCGCGATCCACCCGGCGACGAAGGCGATGAAGATCGAAGCTGCCATGGCCGGTCTTCCGCTGCCCCTGCACCCGGGCGCTGCCCGCTACTACAAGGAAGTCGGTCTCGACATTCCTGACCGCCTGATGGCGAAATAAGCTGACGACACGCGGCGCCCGGGCACAGTCCGGGCGTCGTTTTCCGTTGGGAGGAGGAAGCGCCATGTCGGCCAACGAGCCATTCCGCACGAATGCGCAAGCCGCATCCGGCGCCGTCGATCTCGCGGAACAGCCGGTCACCCGCGAAGAACTGCTGTCGGTAGAAGCACCTGCTGACGATGCGGCCTCTCCACCATGGTTGCGCTGGGCCGTCATCGCGATGGCGGTGGCTTTTGGCATCTGGCACATTGTCACCAATGTTTATCTGACTGAGCCGACGCGGTGGCAGAACGCTATCCATTTCGGCGGTTTCGCCCTTCTGGCCGCGCTCGTCTACCCGACGTTTCAAAGCAAGTTGCGCAGCCGAAAGTTTCTGTTTCTCGATCTCGCCTACGGCTTGCTGGTGGCCGCTTCCGCGCTTTGGATCGCCGCCGC
>JBCCRF010000179.1:0-6210 GCA_039208305.1 Pseudomonadota bacterium | reverse complement strand
TCGGACTCCTATGCCAAAGCCTCCATGAGCATGAGGAAGAGCCGGTTCTCTTGCAGATGTTCATCAACAAAACCTGCCGCTCCTTCGGCACTGGTCGCAACAGCTTTTACCGATGGCAGGTGGCCTACCATCAACTACAAGCGCCAATCCAGCACCCCAATTCTTAGGGGGTGAATCCTACACGCTCCTTCACCAGCAGATTTCATTGTTGCCAGCAAAGCATCATGGGCGACCATAGGAGAGCTGTGGCTTGGCAAATATTCAACAAAGCTATGGAGCACCACTTGCGGCAGCACGCAGTGAAGTTGCGAAAAAGCAGGCTTCAACGCAGCGGCTAAGGCGCGCCTATATCCTCGCACTTGCCGTCATCGCTTGCTTGAGTTGCGCGACTTACATCATGCTGGATCGACTGATTTCCAACCAGTCGGTAGCCGCCACGACTATCAACATGGCCGGACGCCAAAGTATGTTGTCACAGCGTGTCGCGGGTCTCGCCCAGGCGATAGCAGCCTCGCGAGCGCTCCAGAACCGGAGTGGCGATCTGATCCATCTACAGCGTCAGCAGAACGCATTCTTCAGCGCAGTGCGTTTGATGAAAGAATCTCATGTCAACCTGGTGGAAGGCAACAAGGTTCGGGGAACGCCCGGAATTCAAGACGAGAAGGAGCGCGAATTCTATTTCGACGAACCGCACCAGATCGATGCAAAGGTAAGGGCGTTTCTGGCTCTTGCAGAAAAAGTAAAAACCGCTGCCGACCCGGACCAAGCCCGCTCTATTGCAAATGAACTGTCAGACATGGCGCGCGTTGATTTGCTGACCTCGCTCAATGCGGTTGCAGATTATGACGAAGCCCGCGCCCATGCCCATTCAACGCATGTGCAAACGGTCCATCTGGCGATCCTCATCGCAACTTTGCTGCTCTTGATGGGCGAAGGCATCTTCATCTTCCGCCCCTTGGAAAGATCACTCCAGCGAAACGAGAAGGAGGTCGCAGAGGCTCGCGAACAATTGCTGCATGAGTCGCTACACGACGCTCTAACGGGTCTCGGCAACCGGCAAGCACTGAGACGGGAAATTGAGCTGCGCCAAAAATGCGGCAGCATCCACGCCATGTCAGTCATCGCGCTTGATCTGGACCGCTTCAAGACCTTCAACGACGTCGTTGGTCATCCGCAAGGTGACCGACTGCTTGTTGATTTTGCAAATATCCTTCGCAACAGTTTGCGTGACGGCGATGTTGCCATCCGCATGGGTGGAGACGAATTTGTCATCCTCGCCCATACCGAAGACTATGCCAGAGAGATTGAACTCCTGTGCAAACGCATCGCGGAGAGATTTGCGCAACGACCGACCTCCAGCGATGCTGAACCCTGTGTCACGGCTAGCTTTGGCATAGCCGCCTGGCCAGTAGGGGGCGATTTCTCGCAAGCCTATGCAGAAGCTGATTGCGCGCTCTACGAGGCCAAGCGGCTAGGCCGGGCAAATGCCGTCGTGTTCGAAGCCTCCATGCGAGCTGCCTTGCAGCGCGAGAATGAGCGCGAACAGGAGATTGCCGCCGCGCTTAACGAGAACCGTTTCGCACCTCATTTCCAGCCCCAGCTCGATATGCGGACCGGACGGGTCATCGGCGTGGAGGCTTTAGCGCGCATGACCGGAGCCGATGGTACGGTGCAAGCACCATCGTATTTCCTGGCAACCGCAGAACGCACCGGGCAAATCGTGGCGTTGGGAAAATCCATCATCTCGCAAGCCATCGCCCAAGCCGGAGAATGGCACGGCAATGCCATCGAGTTCGGCCGCCTTTCCGTCAACGTATCCGTATCGCAGATGCTCGATGACGGCTTTGTAACCTTCCTGGAGAATAAACTGCAGGGCGCCGACCTGCCGGCTGAGAAACTCTGCATAGAGGTTTTGGAAAGCGTTCTGCTGGACGACGATCACAACGACATCGTTGATGTCGCCACACGCATCCACGCGCTCGGGATCGCCATCGACCTTGATGACTTCGGGACAGGCCACACCTCCATCGCTAACGTGACGCGGCTGCACATCGATCGCATCAAAATCGATCGCTCCTTCGTGGCAAATGCGCTGGAGGACGAACGCAATCGCCACGTGCTCACAGCAGTCTTATCCATGGGTAAGGCTATGGGTATCGACGTGCTGGCCGAAGGTATTGAAACAGACCTGCAACGCCGTCTTCTGGTGGAACTTGGCTGCCGGCAAGGCCAAGGCTACCATTTTGCCAAGCCGATGAGTGGGTGTGATCTGTCGGACTGGCTGTCACGCAATTCGCCAGCGATTGGTTCCATACAGGAGACCTTTGGCAGCGTAGCCCTGAGGCGCAGTGCATGACGCGTAAGGTGTAGCGCAATTTAGCGAACGATCTTATCTCTCACCAAAAGCCCCCGTCGCGGTGCGGTGGATAGGTTTGGTGATGTAGTCGAACAAAGTCTTGTCACCGGTGACAATATCCACGTCAGCCACCATGCCAGGTAGAATGGGAAGACGATCGAGACCGTTGGCAATCCAGTTGGCCTCGCCGCGCACATCGACAGGAAAGAAGGTGTTGCCCTGATCGTCGACGATGGAATCCGCCCCTATGCGCACCACTCTCCCTTTCAGAGCGCCGTAAATCGCATAGTCATAGGCGGTGAGTTTGACCACCGCGTCCTGACCAGGATGCAGGAAGGCAATGTCCTTCGGCGAAATCTCCACCCGCACGAGAAGCGCATCGTCCAACGGTACGATCTCGACAATGTTCTCAGCGGGCTTGACCACCTGTCCGATCGTGTTGGCATGCAGCACCTTAATGATGCCATCGACGGGCGAGCGCAGTTCGGCGCGGCTGACACGATCGACATCGACGGCAACAGATTGGCGCAGCGCAGCGAGCTTTGCAGAGGTCTCGTTCAGTCTTTGCGACAGGCGCGAACGAAAGCGGGCGACCTGCTCTTCCTTACGGGATGTTGCTTCCGAAATGGCCGCGCGCAGACGAGGAATAGCAAGACGAAAGGCATCCTGTTGTCCCTCCAATTCCACCTTGCGTGACTTCGCGGTCAACACATCGGCGCGACTGGCCGCGCGGCTTTTACGCAGCTTGGACAGCATTGCAAACTGTTCCTGCGCCACCTCCAATGCCGTCTTGATGTTCGCCAAGCGACCTTCGGTCTCGGCGAGCTCCAGGCGCTTCTGCTCAGCCTGTTCATCGATAGCGTTCAGGGTCGCATTCTGTTCTGCAAGCAGGGAGGAGAATTCGGTTCGATTGCGCTCCAGAAGTTGGGCGTGTTCAGCGTCTTTGGCGGTTTCGAAGTTGGGGTCACGACCAGCCAGCAGGGCGGTTATCCATTCAACCGCTGCGCTCAATTCGCGAATGGTGACCTGGTTTTCGCCCAGCGCCGCGTCCGCTGCCACAGGATCGATGGAGATCAAGAGATCGCCTTTGGCGACCCGCACCCCCTCTTCCACATGGATGGTCTGCACGATGCCACCCTCAAGATTCTGCACCAGCTTGATACGACCCGATGGGATGACGCGACCCTGGCCAGAGGAGACTTCCACCATGGCCGCCTGCGTCGACCACGCGATGCCTGCGCCCAAGGCGGCGACGAGAGTGCAGATCAACGCGATGGACAGACCGTTTCTTGGCCGGAGCAAATCGGCACTCGTAGGTGACAGAGCTGTGGGTTGTGAGCGAAACATGATCTCAGGCCGCCACAGACTGCTCGCCGCGCCGGTTGACCACCTGCCGCAATTTCTGGAGCACCTCATCGCGCGGCCCATCGAATAGAACAGAGCCACGCTCCATGACGATCAGCCGGTCTGCCGCATCAATCATCGCCGGGCGATGCGTCACGGTGATCGTCGTCGGGCGATGGGGTAACGCCTTCAATCGCCCAGCGAAATTCGCTTCACTGCGGCCGTCCATGTGGCTCGTTGGCTCATCGAGAAGCAATACTTGCGGATTTCCCAGCACCGCCCGCGCGATGGCAAGTGTCTGCAATTGCCCGCCGGACAGCCCAGCCCCTGCCTCACCCACTGGCGTATCAAGGCCAAGGCCCGTGGTTGAAACCCACAGATCCGCCCCTGATAGTTTGAGCGCTGTGATGATCTCCGCATCGCTCGTCTGGCGACCCATGGCGACGGCATCACGCACCGTGCCGCTGAAGAAAGCCGGAACCTGCGGCGCTACACCGATCAGCCTGCGCCATGCATCGAGGTCCATATCGCTGGTCGACAGGCCATCCACGACCACCTGCCCCGAGCTCGGCAGTTCCATAGCGCTCAACAGGCGTAACAAGCTGGTCTTCCCGGAGCCGATCCCACCGATAATAGCGATCCGCTCGCCGCGGGAGATCGTCAGTGAGGCGCTTGATACGACATCTGGAGCATCCTCTCCGTAAGCGAGCGACACGTCCTTCAGCCGTATCTGACGCACCGGATCGGCAGGCAACACCAGCTTTCGGTCACTTGGTCGCTCGCTCTCCATACTGGCAAGGCTCTTCACGACATCACGGGCCATTCGCACCTGTGTCCATCGCGCAACGAGGGCGGAAACCGCAACTAAAGGTGCCAAGCAACGCGAAGCCAGCAGATTAGCAGCGAACAATGCACCCGGTGTGATCGTGCCATTGGTGACAGCATAAACGCCGATTACCAGCAGCGACATGGTCACCGCGCCCTGAAAGAAAGTGATGAGGTGCAGCGACAGATTGGTCCAGAACCGCACGGCCAGTGAGTGCCGCAGTTGGGAGGCCACAGCCTTCTCCCAACGCGAGGCGGCCCAACGTTCGCCACCCGCGAGCTTGACCGACTCGATGCCCGAGAGAATCTCCGTTGCGACCACGTTTTTATGCGCGGTATCGTTGAACGCGCCTTCCACGATATGCCGCAATCTCAACTGAATCAGCAATGCGGTGACAAGGAACAGCGGCACCGCAATCAATGGTACCACCACCAATGGCCCAGCGACCAACCAGATGACCAAAAGATAGAGCGCGACAAAGGGCAAATCGCCAAGCGTCGCAATCGCGGAGGCGTTGAAGTATTCCCTCACCGTATCCAGTTCGCGCAAGCCGTTGACCTGCGCACCGACACCCATTTGGCGCGCTTTCATGCGCGCGCCGAGTACCCGCGAGAAGATGCCGTTGGTCGCCAGCACATCAGCGCGGGCCGACGACCGGTCAACGACGGAAGCGCGCAACGAGCGAAGCGAAAAATCGAACAGCAGGGCCAGGGCGACACCAGCCGCCAACATCCACAACGTGTCGAACGCAGCGTTTGAGATCACGCGATCAAAGATGTTCATCGTCGCGAGCGGTATGGCAAGCGCTAGAATATTGATCGCAAATGTCGCGAGAATGAGCGGAAGCAGAACGCGCCTTGATGGCCAAAACGACGTCTTGACCGTCAGCCCTTCAGCAGCGCGCAGGTTCTCGCTTCGCTTAGGCCCATCCATCACGGCAATCGACCAGCCGTCTAGCCTGCGGTCGCCGGACAATGACGACAAAACAACTGGGGCTTTCGTTCCGTCCGCCAAAATCTCGGTGGCCAGCCCAGCATGAGCGACGTTTTCGATGACGTGCCAATGGACACCATCGCTTTCACGCGAGACAAATAGATATGGGCAGTCACCGTCCCTGAGTTGGTCAGATTCAACCTTGCGTTTGCGCCCGATCAGTTCAGCCTCTGCGAAAGCTATGTTGAGGAGATCAGCGTCCGGATCTGCACCCAAGTCAGGAAGGCTCGCGCGCAGCGACGCCTCAGTGATCGGAAGGCGCGCGCCGTCGTGGGCCAGCGCCGCAGCAGCAGCCACAGCGCGGATCGGGTCCATAAGCTGCCCGTCGCGCTGCCATTCGGCGGCCATCGCGCCCATGGATCAGCTGTCGATGCCGAAGGTGGGCGCGAGCTTACCGGTGGCTGCGAGAAGCTTGTAGAAAGAGAAGCGACCCGCATTGAATTCATTGGTCGCCTGCACGCCAGAAAGGCAAGACTCAAAGACGTACGTCCTATCCCCACGGCTCGGGCGGAGATTGCGCTCGGCCTTCCAGCCCGCCTGATTCGTAACAGGCCCGATCTGCGGGCTGAAGAAAGAGCCCTAGCAGCTGAGACCGCCCGAATTGGCGTCGCCATGGCTGAGCTCTACCCCCGGTTCGACATCGCGGCGAGCTTCGGATTCCAGAGCAGGTCACCTAGTGAGAGGCTCTGGA
>JBCCRF010000178.1:0-6219 GCA_039208305.1 Pseudomonadota bacterium | reverse complement strand
CGCTAGCCGTGCTCGGTGCGATGCTGACGGGCAAACCAGTCAAGTTTACCTGGGACCGTGCCGAAGAAATGCAGGCGGGTGCGCCGCGTGGGGCCGAGCGCTGGCGCATCAAGGATGGGGTTATGAACGACGGGCGCATTATCGCCCGGGAGTTCACCGGCCTATTCGATTCCGGCGCTTACACGCGGCTGTCATCCTACGGCGTCGTCAAGGGAACCGCGCATCTGCCAGGTCCTTACACGATCCCGAACATCGCAGCGAATGTGTATTGCGTGTTCACAAACCGCACGCCTTCGACGGCCATGCGCGGATTTGGTATCACCGGGGTCGATTTTTCCATCGAATGCCACATGGACAAGGTGGCGGAGACGGTGGGCATGGACCCGATCGAGCTGCGGATCCTTAACGCCTATCGCGATGGCGACATGAAGGCCCACCGCCGTGCGGCCAAGAACACAGCGTTGATCGAATGCTGTCAGGTTGCTGCGCAGAAGGCGGGCATTGCGTTGCCGTCCGAATACGTTGCCATGTCGAGTGTGATTGGCGGTGGTGTGGGAGAGCGTGGTGCAATCCCGCCGACATTGATCGATGAAGAAGGCAAGATCGGTGAGCGCAAGCGCGGGGCAGCTATCAGCCTTGCACCCTCTCAGAATGGTCGACTATCGGGTCGGCCTGACACGGTCATTCCTGAACACGGCCCGACGCAGGCGATGGGGGAGAGGGCGGCGGAGACACCGCCGATCGGCAGCCAGCGGAGCGATTATAGTGCGCCTCCGGTTGAACCGAAGGCGGAGCCTTATCGTGCGCCGCCCACGGCACCGTCAGCACCGATTCATACAGCCTCGCCGCCATCTTCAGCCCCGACACCACCGCCGACGCCGCAGCCGCCTCAAGCACAGCAGCGTTCTGCTTTTGCCCGTGCGACCGGGGTAAGCACCGCTTCTCAGCCGCCGCGTGATGAGCCTGCTGCACCGCCACCCGTGCCGGAACCGCAACCGTCTTCGGCAAATGATGAGGGCTATCAGCCTTCGCAACCCTTCACGCGGGGTGTGCGGCGGCCGGGTTCATCTCCCTTCACGTCCGGCACGAGGAGGCGCTGATATGGCGTGGCACAAGGGGCGCGGTTTCGCAGCGATCAACTATCCCATCGGCATGAACCTTGGCGGTGACCCATCGCAGGCGCTGGTGCACTCCACGCCGGACGGCAAGTTCATGGTCACGCTGTCCGCTATCGATCTGGGGCAGGGGATGAAAAGTGTCACGCGCCAGATCGCAGCAGAAACGCTCGGCGTCCCGATCGAGGACGTTTACGTCGATACCGCCGACAGCGACACCGGTCCGCACGATATGGGGTCGTTTGCCTCACGCGGAACCCATCGTATGGGCAACGCCGTCATCGCCGCTGCGCAAGAAGCGCGTGGCGTGATGATGGAAGCGGCTGCGGAGCAGTTAGAGGTCAACGCCAGCGATCTTGAGACGGACGGCAAGGGTAATATCCATGTGAAGGGTGCCCCCTCGCGGTCCATCACTGTGATGGAAACGGCGCAGGCTGCGCAGTTCGAGCAAGGCCGCACGCTGGCCGGGCGGGGCATCTATCTCGTGCCGTTGTCGGATGTCGATCCGGAAACCGGCGAGCAGACGCCTGTCTCTTGTTTCGCTCACGCTGCCGTCGTTCTAGATCTGCAAGTCGATGATGAGACCGGCGATGTGGAGGTGTTGGAAATCAACTCCGCCTATGAAGTGGGGCGGGCACTCAACCCGAAACTTGTCGAGCAACAGCTCGTGGGTGGTGCATGGATGGGCGTCTCTCATGCGCTCTACGAAACGACCGAACCCTATTATCCGGCACGGGATCATCGCCCGGTGGACTTCAATCAATATCTGATGCCAGGGCCCGGACAGGTGGTGCCGCACAATCTGGCGATCTTGGAGCGACCTGCAGAAGGAGCGCCTTTCGGCGGCAAAGGGCCGGGAGAGATGTGCGCTAACCCGCTGCTGCCCGCTGTCGCCAACGCCGTTTACAACGCGGTGGGTGTTCGCTGTGACAAGCTGCCGATCACGCCGGAGAAGATCCTGCGCGGTATGCAGGCCAATGGCGGGGCGCGGCCACAGGGCCGCAACTGGGGTCGGTAAGTCATGGCAGTGAAGCCTGTCATTGCTGGCATTGGTTCGCCGCAAGCGCTGCGCGATGCACTGACAGGTGCGCAATACATTGCAGACGAATCCTTGGCCACGGCAGGCTATTTGGCGCTTGCGCTCTCGAAGCCACTGCTGCTGGAAGGCGCACCGGGCGTCGGGAAAACGGAAGCGGCAAAGGCGATTGGCGCGGTACTGTCGCGCCGTGTTGTGCGCCTTCAGTGTTTCGAGGGTATTGATGCGTCGGCAGCCCTGTACGAGTGGAACTACCCGCGTCAGATGCTGGCGATCCGGCAGGCGGGGGATGATTACGTCAACATCTACTCCGACGAGTTCCTGCTGGAGCGACCGATGCTGGAGGCGCTGCGCCACCCGCAGGACTGCGTGTTGCTGATCGATGAGATCGACCGTGCGGACCAGGAATTCGAGGCGTTCCTGCTGGAGTTCCTTTCGGATTTCACGATCTCCATTCCTGAGACTGGAACGATGCGCGCCGTCAGTCAGCCTGTGGTCATCCTCACATCCAATCGCACGCGTGATCTCCACGAAGCGTTGCGCCGCCGTTGCGTCTATCACTGGATCGACTATCCCGATGCCGCACTTGAGGCGGAGATCGTGATGGCGCGAGCGAGTTCTGTTGTGCGCTCGACTGCTGAGGCCGTGGTGCGCGCGGTTAGTAACCTGCGCCAAATGCCGCTTATCAAGCCGCCTGGTGTCGCGGAGACCGTCGAGTGGTCTCAGGCTGCAACACTCATGCACGAGCAGGGCCAGCCATGGCCTGATGCTTTCCGTCGCTCCATTGGCGTTGCGGTGAAGGACCACGATGATTTGACGTATGTCGCGCCGTTGCTGGACAAAGTGTTGAGCGAGGCGGCGGCTTGAATATCCGCGAAACATCCATGCCTCGTCCGGCACACACCTTCATTGAGTTCGCGCAAATTCTGCGCGTCAATGGATTTGCGATAGCGCCAGAGCAGACGGCTTCTTTCATCGAAGCCATTGGTTTGCTCGGTCCGCGAGAGTTGCAGGACATCCATCGCGCCGGTGTGGCGATGCTGTCGATCCCGCGCGCACGGTGGCCGGAATATGACGCGCTCTTTCGCGCACATTTCATGGGGCAGAGCATCGCGGCACCCGCTGGCGCAGATGATGATGAAGAGTTGGATGCGCTGGAGCCGCGCGATGGTGAGCGCGAAATCGATGTGGATCAACGCGAAAGCGAAGTGGGCGATCAGGCCACTCGTGCGGAGACCCTGTCGCAACGCCAGTTCGTTTCCCTGGGTGACAGCGAGATTTTGAAGCGTTTCGTGCGACAGGCACCGAAGGTACTGCCGCGAAGACTGTCATACCGTCGCCGCCCTTCGCGTCACGGTGACAGGCTGGATCGTCGCCGCACATTGCGTGAAGCGGTCAAGCGTGACGGTGAGGTCTTCGATCTGCTGGAAACGAAGCGGCGCACACGGCAGCGCCCGCTCGTTCTGCTCATAGACGTATCGGGATCAATGAAGGACCAATCCGAGCAGACATTAAGGCTTGCCCATACCGTCGTTCAAGCAGCGGACCGTGCTGAAGTCTTTACTCTGGGAACGAGGCTGACGCGCATCAGCCGACCGCTGCGTGACAAGAACATCGATCGCGCTCTGGAATCCGTCGGTGGCCTCGTGGCGGATTTTGACGGTGGAACGCGTATCGGCGATGCGCTGGCCGCGCTGCTTCGTGTGCCACGCTTTGCGGGAACACTGCGGGGTGCAGCCGTCGTTGTGATCTCAGACGGGCTAGAACGGGGCGACCCAAATGCGATGGTGGATGCCGTCGCCCGCATGTCGCGCATGGCATGGCGGCTTGATTGGTTGTCGCCGCTTGCGGCTGATCCCGATTACCAGCCGCGCACCGAAGCGTTAGCCGCATCACGGCGCTATTTCGATGCGCTGTCGGATGGTGGCTCGATGAACTCCATAGCTGCACATATTCTCGATCTCGCATCGGGTCCCTTGCGGCGGAGGGCGGCATGATTGATGCGCATCATCACATCTGGCGACAGACGGATCTCCCCTGGCTGCTTGGACCGGAACAACCGCGCATTTTCGGCCCCTACAAACCGATCATGCGCGACTATCCAATCGGTGAATATCTGGCCGATGTCGAAGGTACAGGGATAACCAAATCTGTCTACGTGCAGGCCAACTGGGCACCGAATTGGGCGGCTGATGAGGCGGCTTGGGTGCAATCGGTCGCTGAAGAAACAGGCTGGCCCCATGCCATCGTCGGTTATGCAGATTTCACGGTCGAAGACGTGCGTCCACAACTGGACAGGTTGGCGAAGCATGATTTGATGCGCGGCATCCGTCAGCAGTTCCACTGGCATGAAAATCCGCTCTACCGTTTTGCCTCGCGACCGGACTTGCCGGCTGACGAGATCGTACAGCGCAACATCGCGCATCTTGCCAACTACGACTGGTGCTTCGATCTGCAGGTCTTTGCCGGGCAGATGGGCGATGCCGTTGCGCTCGCAGATGCCTGTCCGGATGTGACCTTTGTGCTGCAGCATGCGGGCATGCTGGAAGACACGTCGGATGGGGGTGTAGACGCCTGGCAAACCGGTATGAAGCGGTTGGCCAAGTGCAAGAATGTCGTCACCAAACTCTCCGCTTTCGGTACCTTCATTCACAAGAACGACCCGGCCTTCATCAAACAAATGGTGGCACGCACGGTCGGTATCTTTGGCGCGAAACGCTGCCTGTTCGGGTCCAACTTTCCCATCGAGAAACTCTGGACCAGCTATCGCGATCTCTTCGACGCCTTTCAGCAGGCGACAGATGATCTGTCGAAGCCGCAGCGCAAGGCGATTTTTGAAACAAATGCAGCGCGGGTCTACCGCATCTGACGAGCCGTCTGGGAGGACACATCATGGCCCTTGAAATTCACGTTCTCGACTATGGCGACATCGAGCTGGAGACGAGCTTTCTGGTGCTCGGCCATGAGTGCGGTCGCGCTCGGCGGGTGCCGGTCTATGGCTTTTTGATCCTTGGTGGCACTTACCCTGTGTTGGTGGATACTGGCTATCGCGACAACGCGATTATGGAATCGCTGGGCATGCGCGGGCTGCAGTTCCACGACAACATGATCGAGAACCAACTCGCCAAGCACGGATTGAAGGTCGGCGACATCCGCTACATCTTGCACACCCATCTGCACATTGATCATGCAGGTAAAGACGACAAATTCCCGATGAAAACGACCGTGTGTCTCAACCGCCGGGAGATGGAATTCTCCGTCTCCGGCATCATGTATCCGCAGTACCCGAAGCCGGACATTCAACACCTTGTGGATCGCATCTACGAGGAAGAGGCGATGCGATTCCTCGATCTCGATATCACTGGCGCGGAGGAGATCATTCCTGGCGTTTGGTGCGAGGCCGCGGGTGCCCATACCGAAGGGTCGATGAATGTGATCGTCGAAACTGCTGAAGGGCTCGCCTGCATCTGCGGTGATGTCATCTATGATTTCAACGATCAGATCGTGAACCATGTGATGACGAACAATTACATGGAGCCACGCGTGACCGGAAACCACTCGCAGACAAAGCGGGAGGAGAAGGGGGCGATCAAGAAGCTGCTGAACAATTACACCTTCCTGCTGCCTATCCACGACCGCCCGGCAAAGATCGCTCACGGGCAGGTGGTCGGTCGCCTCGGAATGCAGGTTCCAGGTCCGGTGACGGAGAGCGTGCCGAACCGCAACTGGTTCCCAATGTAGGGGAGGGAAGCCATGAGCCACGAAGCGATCACGTCCGCCTTCAACGATCTCATCGACACCAATGCGCCGGTGGAGAAGCTCGGAACCGGTTTCACATTTACTGAAGGGCCGATCTGGCATCCGACGGAGCATCATCTGTTGTTTTCAGACATGCCCGGCGATGTGCGACGGCTTTGGGATTCGTCTGGCGTGGTGGAGGTTGCCCGTCCGTCCAACAAGGCGAACGGCATGACCTATGATGCCGCGCTGAACCTGATCGTTTGTGAGCATGCCACATCATCGCTGGTGCGGTTTAGGCCTGAGGGGACGCGCGACGTGCTGTGCAGT
>JBCCRF010000177.1:0-6280 GCA_039208305.1 Pseudomonadota bacterium | reverse complement strand
TCAGCCATCAGGATGCTCTACCGGCTTCCACCTCCACCATCGGCGTTCCACGGTGAGTTGGGATTAGGCTTGCCGGGCTTGTCATCGGTGATGTCGTAGTCGTCCGCATCAAGGTCGATCACCGGGCCATCCCCATCCGGCGGTCTGGGGCGTGGGTCGCCTGCAAAGCCACCCTGCTGGAACGCCGAGGGGTCGAAACCCGCGTGACCAGCGGCCACGACCGTCACCCGCGACGCCACAAATTTACGGATCGCACCCCGTACCGGCGGCACGAACAGCAGGAAGCCAATGGCGTCGGTGACGAAGCCCGGCGTCAGCAACAAGATACCGGCGACCAGCAGCATGACGCCGTCGCCCATGGCGCGGGCCGGAATACGACCGGCTTCGCTCTCAGCCTTCGCTTCCGCCAGCAGGCCCAGCCCCTGACGGCGCAACAGATAGGTGCCGATGATCGCGGTGACGAGAATGCCAGCCAGCGTCGGAAAAATACCGATCTGTCCACCGATGGCGATGAATGTGCCGATCTCCACGATGGGCACGATGAGCAACAGCAGCGGCACGATGGCGAGTGGCATGGCGGTCTCCAATACGGTGGACTGTACATAGGCACAGGCGAGCTCTGAAAACAGGGCTGCTGGTCGGCGACATCGGCTCTTGCGGCGTTTGAACCTGTTGCAGCTTCATCCTATAAGCAGGACAAGCATGTGCCGTTCGTGGCATTCCCACGAGCCTTCGCCCGAATCTCATCGCTAGGACACGCTGGTCACCATGGATCTGTTCACACTTCTGCCCCTGTTGGCCGCCGCCTTTCTGTTCTGGAAGCTTCGCAGCGTTCTCGGCACCCGCAACGGCATGGAGAAGCCGCCCTACGACCCCTACACGAGTGAGCCGCAAGAAGCCGCCGACAATGTCGTGACCCTGCCTGGCGCAAAACGCGCGAACGCGCCGGAAGAGGCGGGTGACGCGACCCGCAAGCGCATTGAGAAGATTGCCGGCAAGGACAAGACGCTCGAGCGCGGGCTACTGGCCATCCTTTCCCGCGATCCCGGTTTCGACCCCGATGAGTTCCTTCAGGGTGCACGCATGGCGTATGAGATGATCGTTACCGGCTTTGCGGATGGCGACAAGCGCACGCTGGAAAACCTGCTGTCCCGCGAAGTCTATGACAGCTTCGCCGCTGTGATCGACGAGCGCTCCGCGCGTGGCGAGAAGGTCAACGCAAGCTTCGTGGGCATCGACAAGGCCGAGATTGAAGGCGCCGAGGTGCTGCGGGACGAAGCGCAGGTGACGGTGCGGTTCGTCAGCGAAATGATTTCTGCGACACTCGATGAGGCCGACAAGGTCATCGAAGGCGATCTGCAAGAGGTTGCTGAAGTCACCGACGTGTGGACCTTTGCTCGCCCGGTCAAATCCCGCGACCCGAACTGGAAGCTGGTGGCCACGGACGCTTGATGCGATGCATCAAGCTTTGTTTTCTCGCTCACGCTGTCGGGCTTCGCCCTTGGCTGCGCGGGCGCGGCAATTATCTGTACGCCGCTCCGCTTGCCGATAGCGCCGGACGCGCTTGCGCGTCTTTTCGCCTGATCGGCAGTCAGCGCGCTGCATGACGGCGACATTTACAAGAATATCCTTCGATCATCTCGTTGGCTGGACGGAAGACGACCATCTCGCAGCGTTTGAAACGTTCCGTCGCAGCGCCGAGCGCATGGCGGGGCGTCCGCCGAAGACACGCGCGATGGGTGCCGATGGCGAGGCGCTGGGGTCTATCGCAGCTTTGGCGCTGGACGCTGATATTCGAACTTCTGAACATGCGCGCCTCTTTTTTGAGAGCCACTTCACGCCGCACCGCATCAACGGTGAGGGACTGCTGACCGGCTTTTTCGAACCGATGGTGGAAGCCTCTACTGTACGCACTCCAGACTTCACCCACCCCCTCTACGCCCGCCCGCCTTGGCTGGTGGAGGTGGACGATACAAATAGGCCCGCCGATTGGTCGCCAGACATCCGCTACGGGCGAATGACTGATAGTGGCATCACCGAAGCGCCTGATCGGGCAGCGGTGATGGATGGGGCGCTGGATGGACAGGGGTTGGAACTGATCTGGCTGCGCGATGACGTCACCGCCTTCTTCATCCATGTTCAAGGTGCGGCACAGCTAGCGATGGTGGATGGTTCGATGCGGCGCGTGACCTATGCAGCGAAATCAGGCCACGCCTATACATCCATCGCCAAACTGCTCTGCACGCGAGACGGCACAGATCCTGAAACAATGACAGCCGACCGGCTCGTGGACTGGATGCGTACCAATCCGTCGGACGCCGAGGTGCTTCTCCGGCAGAATCGGTCTTTCATCTTTTTCACTTTCAGCGAAGACGCTGCAGACCCATCCCTCGGTCAGGTGGCAGCGGCGAAGGTGCAACTGACACCAGGGCGATCACTGGCGGTGGACCGGCTGCTGCACACGTTTCACACACCGATCTTCATCAACTCCTTTCAGCCCTTGCCCGGTGAAACCGAACCGCTGGCGCGGTTGATGGTGGCGCAGGATACGGGCTCTGCCATCACCGGGGCGGTGCGGGGTGACATCTTTATCGGCTCCGGCGATGATGCCGGTTTGGTAGCGGGGCGGGTACGCCATCCCCTTGCCATGACGGTGCTGATGCCCAAAACATCTGCCCCATGAGCCGCCGTTCCAAACCGCCCTTTACGCTGGAAGACCGCCACCTGTGGCACCGCGTTGCCCAGACCACGGAACCGATGGACGCCAAGCGCGGCGAGCGGTTGCGCGCCGATATGGAAGCGCTCCTCAACGAGACGCAGGGCCAACCTGTCAAGCCGACCAACAACAGCGCCAACGCCTTGCAGCCACCGCGCCGTTATCGCCCACCGGCAGGGTCTACGCCGGTGGCAAACCCCAAACCCCAGAGCGCCGGTCTCACGTCTCACCCGATTGAAGAGCCGGTTTACAAGAAGCTCGGCAAGGGGCGGCAGCAGGTGGATTCCCGCATCGACCTGCACGGCATGACGCAGGACCGCGCCCGCTTCGCGCTGCAGGATTTTCTGCAGATGGCGCAACAGGCGGACGATCGCATCGTGCTGGTGATTACAGGAAAAGGAAATGACGGTACCGGCGTGCTGCGCCGCAACGTGCCGCAATGGTTGGACCTACCGCAGTTCCGCAGCGTGGTGAACGGGGTGCGCCCGGCCCATGCGTCCCACGGTGGTGAGGGCGCGCTCTATGTGCGCATCCGCAAACCTCGCAGCCGTATGCGATGACACCCTTCGGCGAACACATGCGGAAGCTGCGCCGCGAGCGCGGCGTGACCCAGCAGGAAATGGCGGACGCGATCGGCGTCAGCCAGGCCTATCTCTCCGCTCTCGAACACGGAAAACGGGGGCAGCCGTCGTGGCCGCTGCTGCAATCGATCACCGGCTATCTCAACATCATCTGGGACGAGGCCGAGGCGCTGTACCGCCTGGCCGACCTATCCCATCCCAAGGTTACAGTGGATACCAGCGGCGCATCCCCCAAGGCAACGCTGGTGGCCAATCGTATCGCGGGTGAATTGGGGGAACTTTCGGAAGAACAGCTCGATGCCGTCCTGGACGTGATGGATGAAAACAGGACTTAGCCCCGATGGGATCGCCTCGCCCGTTTGGCTTCGTGTTTTGCGGCTCGCCCGGAAACCCGCTTTCTCCACAATCGGAAACTGCCGGGTTTGAGATGGGTTCTCATCAGCTTGATGACCTCAGCTTCGGTCATGCCGGTCTGCGCCTTTATGCTGTCGAAGGTGGTGTCGTCGCACCAGGCCAATTCAATGACCTCACTGTCGGTAGGCTTTTCTGGAGACGGTCGCGCATCGCGAACGCTGGTTGGCCAGTCAGAAGGAAAGGAGCGCATCTGCAACCACGTAATAGAGTGCGGTGTCCCGTATATGCGCGTGGCCACCTGCATTTGACACCACGCTATCGGACGCAGAGCTTCTCCGTTGTGGCAATGGCGAACAAGCCGCGCTCGACTTTTTGCAAGGTCTAGCGGCAGAGGCGGCACGATACCCCCGAGAGAAAATGCCTTACAGAAGCGACCGCAGGTCGGCTTCCTTCTCGTTCACGAGCCAGCCGTAATAATTCTCGCGCGGCAGAAGTGGTTTCTTTCCTTGCGATCTGCGCTTGTCATTGTTGAGGCGCAGGCGGTTGGCGCGGGTGGAGACATTGCCAAGATTGTAGAGCGTTGCCGTAAGGCCCGGGTTCCGCGAGATGTCATAGCCGGCAATCGACTTATAGGTGTCGATGGCGTGGCGGATGACAGCTGCCATGTAGTTCAGTGTCGAATCCGGCTCCATGATCGTATTGTAGATTTCAGGCGCCTTCTTCACTGACAGTTTCGGCTCGCGCGGGATGCGGTTGCGCACCAAATCATTGGCCTTCAGGGCCGTGAGCGGGTTCAATTGACCGAGGCCGAAGGTCTGCCCCGCGTAGAAGGGCTGGAAGAACACACGGCCCAGCCGGTCATTCGGCCAGCGCTTGCCCGCGGTGGATTTGCCGCGATAGCTGCGGTCCCACATATTCTCAATGCAGGTCCAGTAGGGGTAGGACGAGCGCTGGCTCTTGCAGGGCGCGAAGGCGGGCTGGCCCACCAGTTCCGTGATCGACACGCCGTCGTGCTCGAAGGAAAGATCCTGCCCCAGATAGGCCAGCGCCTTCACATAGTAGCTCTGCAGTCGGTCTTTCGCGTCGACGTTATAGGTGTGCTCCCCCACCAGCGCGCCGACGATGTGGATCGGGTCGATACCGAAGGTCGACGCGGCCTTTCTGATTTTGCTGCGCAGCTCACCATCGCGGGCGATGAGATTGCGGATCTTTTGATATTTCGCCTCGTAGCCCTTGGCGCGGCTGCGCTTCACGGAGCCTGCCGGTATCTTTGGCTGCGTGGCAAAAACGTTGCCCGGTGGCACGACGGTCTGCGCCATGGCGACCGGAGCGGTGAGGGAAAGGGCGAAGGAAAGGGCAAGTGCGCGAAACATAAAGAGCCTTATGCCAAGGGGTTGTCGCCGGGAAAAGAGGCGGTGGGATCGCCTGGTTGTTGGCCCGCGAGTTTCGGCACAGTCCCCGCCAGTTTCGCCGCCAGATCGTAGGAGATGAGCGCCCGCAAAGCACGGTCGAGCGAGGCATTCTTCGTCATGCGCCGGGTGATGGTGGCGCGCGGCCAGCGCACGTAGCGCGTGCCGGGTTGGATCATTACGTCGGCTGACGCGACGCCCTCGGTGATGAAGGCAATCTCGGCGATGAAGCACGGGCCTGTCGCCACGATGTCGCTGTCCGGCCCGCCCACCGTGGCGCGCCCGTCCAGCAGCAGGAAGAAGGAATCCGGTATCTTGCCGACGCGGGTGACCATCACCTCATCTTCGGCTTCGTCGATCTCCAGCCCTTTCATCAAGCGGCGCACCTCGCCTGGCTGAATCATGCCGGGCGAGATTTCGTCCAGCGCGTCCAGGACGGCGCGGTTCTCCCTCAGGAAGAAGGGCAGCCGGTCCATCGCGATGGACATGAGCCCGATGATGTTGGCGGTGGCGATTACGGAGGAGGCGAAGATCGCATCCCAAAGCGGCGTTTCGGGATGGAAGACGAAATAGGACAGGTCGAAGGCAGCGCCCGCCAGCAGCAAGAGGCGCAGCCAGATCTGGTTGGTGAGCAGCAACCCGCCCGCGTAGCAGAGCATACCGGCATGGACGAGGTAGGCGGTGGGCGGCGCATTGCCCGACAGAAATTGCCATGCGGCAGAGGCGAAGGCGTCCAGCATGTATCCTGTTCCCGTTTCCCAACGCGCTCGATCATTGACGGCGGATGCAACCCTTGCGCGACTATGCCAGTGCGGGAGCGCCCCGTGAAGCGTCGAGAGACGCAATCCGGTCCAGCACCCGGCGCACTTCAGGCAGATGCCGGTCATCATCATGGGTGACGAGCCAGCTGGCATGGGTCAATTCTTCGATAGGCCCTTCTCTGCGCTGCAGGGCACGGTGCGCATCGCCCACGAAAGTCGGCAGCACCACTTGGCCCACACCGGCGAGGGCAAGATCAAGGGCCAGACGCGGGGTGGAGATTTCACAGGCGATGGCGCTACCTGCCTTCTCCGCAACATAGCGCGCGGATGGCGTATCGACGGCGATCTTGATCCAGCGCTCCGGTGCATCGGGTTTGGCGTAGGTGGCGAATTCCACCTTCTGCAACTTGCGCGCGGCCAATCCTGCCTCGGTGGGGCGGGCGTTGCGGAAGCCAATCG
>JBCCRF010000176.1:0-6306 GCA_039208305.1 Pseudomonadota bacterium | reverse complement strand
GTGCTGGAAGCCCGCGGCGGCGGTCGGCTGGGGGCGGTTATCCTGCTCTACCAAATCGGTGTGCCGTTGGCGCTCTATGCCATCTTCACCTCATTCGACTGGTCCGGCATCGTGCCGCCGATGCCAGAAGCACGATGGCCAGCGGCACGATGCCGGACCAGTCGAATGCGGTGAAGATGGCATAGAGCGCCAACGGCACACCGATTTGGTAGAGCAGGATAACCGCCCCCAGCCGACCGCCGCCGCGGGCTTCCAGCACACGTTTCGGCCCCAGCCGCATCGCGGCTAGGATCAGGAGGATGATGACCACTGTGCCGAGCCACGGTTTGATCGCATCTCCCAGCGCCGGAAAGGCAATGCCGACGATCAGTCCGAAAGGCAGGGCGAGAAGGCCCTGCCTCGCGATGGCGCGCAGCAACCGTCCCATGTTTAGAGCATCCATTCAGCCATCAGGATGCTCTAGCTTACCCGTTCGGGTTCGGGCGCAGCACGTCCGGCAGCCAGGTGGCCATTTCGGGGAAGGCGATCAGCAGGAAGGCCATGACCACCATAATGGCGAACATGGGCAGCGCCGCTTTTGCGATGTAGCCCATCGAGTGTTTGGTCAGCCCCTGCATGACGAAGAGGTTGAAGCCGATGGGCGGCGTGATCTGCGCCATCTCGATGACCACGGTAACGAAAACGCCGAACCAGATGACGTCGATGCCCGCATCGCGGATCATCGGCTCCACGATTGCCATGGTGAGCACGATGGAGGAGATGCCGTCCAGGAAGCAGCCCAGCACGATGTAAAAGACGAGGAGCGCCATCAGCAGTTCGAAGCGCGACAGTTCCAGCGTCGCGATAGAGTCCGCCAGCGCGCGGGGTAGGCCGGTATAGCCCATGGCCAGCGACAGGAAGGCGGCGCCTGCCAGAATGAGCGCGATCATCGCGGAGGTCCGCACCGCGCCCATGAGCGATTCCTTGAAGGCGTGGAGGGTGAGTGACCCTTGCGCCGCCGCCAGCACCAGCGCGCCGATGACGCCGAAGGCGGCAGCCTCTGTCGCCGTGGCGATGCCCGCATACATGGAGCCGATGACCAGCACGATGAGCGCGATGACCGGCAGCAGGAAGCGTGAGTTCCACAGCTTCTGCCCTATGTTCATCGGCTTGTCGGCGACGGGGTTCCACTTCTTGGAGATCAGCGCGTAGCCGCCGACATAGAGCATGAAGAGTGAAGCCAGAACGAGGCCGGGAATGGTGCCGGCGATGAAGAGCTCGCGAATGCTTTCGTTGATCGTCACGCCATAGACGATGAACATCAACGAGGGTGGGATCATCAGCCCCAGCGTCGCCGCGCCCGCCAGCGTGCCGATGACGAGGTGTTCGGGATATTCGCGCTTGCGGAGTTCCGGGATCGACATGCGCCCCACGGTGGTCAGTGTCGCGGCGGACGAGCCGGATACGGCGGCGAAGACGGTGCAGCCGACGATGTTCGTGTGCACCAGCCCGCCGGGCAATCGTCCGAGCCAGGGTGACAGGCCCTTGAACATGTCTTCGCTGAGGCGCGTGCGGAACAGGATTTCCCCCATCCATATAAAGAGCGGCAAGGCGGTGAGCGTCCACGAGGACGACGCGCCCCAGATGATGTTGATCATCGCGCCGCCTGAGGCGCGGCCCGCAATGAGTTCGATGCCGACATAGGCGACACCGATGAGGGACAGGCCGACCCAGACGCCGGAACCGAGAAGGACGAAAAGGAAGGCGACGAACACGAGAGAAGCGGTGAGCTGGTCCATCAGTTACTCACCGCGCTTCGCGTGAACATCTGCAACGGATGTCGGAGCGGAATCTTCCAGCCCGCCTTCATCTACCACCGGCTTCCCGGTGGTCAGCAGTGTGATGAGATTATCGACAAATGCGATGGCGAGGACGACCGAGCCGATGGCCATCGCCATTTGTGGGATCCAGAGCGGCGTTGCGTCGAGACCTTGGCTGACATCTTTGAAGCGCCAGGTCTGATAGGTGAACAGGCAGGCCTGCCATGCAAACCAGATGGCAACGATGGTGGAGAAGCCGTAGCACCACACCTCGCCCCAGAAGCGGTGCCGCCCCAGCGCCGTCAGCAGCAGCGATACGCGGATATGGGCGCCGTGCTGCAGGGCATAGGCGAAGCCGAAGAAGGATGCTGTCGCCATGGCATAGCCTGCATATTGGGCCCCGCCGCGAAACGGAAAGGCGAACATGCGTGCTGCGACCTGCGTGAGAATGAGCAGCACGATAGCAACGATCGCCACAGCCGCAATCGCCCCGCAGGCAGTGTAAAGCACGTCAAGCGCGCGGCGAATGGTTGGGGGCATGGCGGGCGGTCCGGTGTTTGACAGCGGAGAAGAAAAAGGGCGGGGACATCGTCCCCGCCCTTTTCGCATCGCTTATTTGTTGAACTCGTCGACGATGGCCTTACCGGCGTCGCCAGCGGCTTCGAGGAATTCGGCGGTCATGGTCTTGCCGACTTCCTGCAATTCGCCCTTCAGCGTGTCGGAGGCAGGTTCGACGGCCATGCCGCCTTCGCGCAGGCCGTTATAGGTGAACTGCGTGTAGTCCTTGGATTTCTGCAAGCCGTTGGCTTCCGCGGTCGCCGCGCATTCCATGAGCGCGTTCTTCTGATCGTCTTTCAGGGCGGCGAAAGCGTCCTTGTTCACCAGAACGGAGTTGCGCGGCAGCCAGGCGTCAACTTCGTAATAGTTCGTCACACCCGCTTCGAAGACCTTGCGGTCGTAACCGGTAGCGCCAGAGGAGACCATGCTCTCCACCGCATTGGTGGAGAAGGCCTGCTGCACTTCGGCAGCCTCGATCTGGGTCGGCTGCATGCCGGTCAATTCGGCTAGACGCGAGGTCGCCGCATTGTAAGCGCGGAACTTCAGACCAGCCATGTCGGCGACGGAGTTCACCTGTTTCTTGAAGTAGAGGCCCTGGGGCGGCCACGGCACGGAGTAGAGAAGAACGAGGTTCTGTTCGTCGAGCGCCTTCTCCAGTTCAGGCTTGGCGATCTCGTGCAGTTTCACGCTGTCGTCAAAAGACGTGGCGAGGAAAGGCACGCTGTCGATACCGAAAAGCGCGTTCTCGTTGGCGTGGGCCGACAGAAGGCGTTCGCCGATATTCGCCTGGCCAGTCTGGATGGCGCGCTTGATCTCGCCGCCCTTGAACAGCGAACCGCCCGGGTGGGTGGTGATTTCCAACGCGCCGTTCGACTTCTGCCCGACGCAGGTGGCAAATTCCGCCGCGTTTTCGGAATGGAAGTTGGATGCGCTGTAGGCGAGCGGCATATCCCATTTCTTGGCGTGGCCGTCCGCGAGTGCGGCGGTGGCGGTGAAGGCCATCGCTGTGGTCGCCAAGAGTGTTGTGGTGAGTTTCATGGTCAGTCTCCCTGTTGTGCCGCTGATCTCAATGCGAGACCGGCGAGCGATTGAAACGGTTGGGTGAGTAGGGGGCAAGGTCCACATTGGGCGTCTCGCCGGTGATAAGCTGCGCGAGCCAGCGACCGGTCTTGGGCCCGGCGGTGAGCCCGACATGCTGGTGGCCATACCCAGTGAAGACGTTCGACGCTTTCGGCGTTGCGCCGATGACGGGCAGTGAATCCGATGTCGACGGGCGGAAGCCCAGCCAGTCGACGGTTTCGCATTCCGCCAGTTCCGGCACGAGTTCTAGAGTGCGCTTGCGCAGCAATTCGAGTGGAGCGCGGCTTTTCTTGGTCGTGAGGCCGCCGAACTCCACAATGCCCGCGCATCGCAGGCGGCTTGTCTGTCCTTGGCCCATAGGTGTGAGAACATATTTCTTCGATGTCACCATGATGGGGGCTTTCGGCATCACCGGCGGATCGATGAATTCCATGTGGTAACCGCGCTCGGCTTCCATCGGCACGGCGACGCCGAGCTTTTCGGCGAGCGGTTTCGACCAGATGCCGGTGGCTAGGATAACGGCGTCCCCCTCGATATGGCCGTGATCTGTGACGACCCCTTTCGTGCGGTCGCCTTCCATGACGATGTCGCTGACCTTTGCTTTGACGAACCTGCCGCCTACGCTTTCCAGATGCGCGGCGAGCGCTTTCACATAAGCGCCGGGATCGGTGATGCGGCCATGGTTCGGGCAGCGCACCGCAAAGGGAAAGCGGCCCGCCATGAAAGGGTCGTAGGCGGCGACGGCGGCTTCATCCATCGGCTCGAACTCGAGCCCGTGTTCGGTGCGCAGGCCCCAGCCGAAAGCGTCGGCCTTGAAGGCGGCTTCGCTGTCATAGCCGAAGACGTAGTCGCCCACATCGACATAGCGTTCCGCGCCGGTGCCTTTGGAAACGGCGACATGCTGGTCTGCCGTGTCGTGCAGGATTGCTGCAAGACCATCGGCGATGACACGTGTGCGGTTCTCCCGGGCATATGGCAGATATTTTGCCAGAAACGGCAGGAGTTTTGGCAGGTAGGACCAACGCAGGAAGAGCGGGCTTTGCGGATCCATCAGATATTTCGGTGCCGTTTTCATAAGGCCCGGCGCGGTGACAGGGATAATGGACGACGCCGCCAGCACACCTGCGTTCCCGTAGGACGTACCGCCCGCCGGGCCATTGGGATCCACCAGTGTAACGGAGACGCCAGCGCGCTGCAGCCAGATGCCCGCAGAGATGCCTACGATGCCAGCGCCGATGATGACGACATGGTCGGTCTGTTCTCCAGGCGATGGCGAAGTGCGGCTCATACGTTAGTTTGTCCTCCCAAGCGCGTATTGGGTAGCGTCAAATAACAATGACAATTTGTCAACAAATTATCAGGGAAATGTGGATGATCCCTCCTATAGCCTTGTTTTCTTTGGGACGATGGTCGGATGAGCGTTGTCGACATGAGGAAGACTAACAACATCAAGCTCGGTGTCATCATACTCGACACCGAATTTCCACGGCCTGTCGGTGACATCGGCAATCCAGAAACCTTCCCCTTCGCTGTGGACTATCTGCGCGTGCAGGGTGCGTCGCCCCGGTCGATCGTGGTGGAGGATGGCGCGCAGGACTGGACACTGCCCTTCGTTGCCGCAGCGCGTGAGTTGGAGGCGCAGGGCGTCGATCTGATCTCCACCAGCTGTGGTTTTCTCGCCGCCTGTCAGGGTGCGCTGGCGGAAGCGGTGTCGGTGCCGGTCATTACGTCGTCGCTGCTGGAGGTCGCTGCGTTGAATGCGACGCTCGGAACAGGTCGGCGCACGGCAATTCTCACGATCCATCCCCCAGGCCTGACGCCCGATCTGCTGGCAGCGGTCGCCGTGCCGCCGGACACGCCGATCTTCGGCACCGATCCGGACTGCCATTTCAACCGGTCCATTCTGGGCAATGCTCCGACGATGGACCTCGATCAGGCCCGCGATGATGTCGTCGCCGCAGCACGGCGCGCAGTTGAAGAAGGAGGCGAGAGCTTCGGCGCGATCGTGCTGGAATGCACCAATATGGCGCCCTACGCAGACGCGGTCCGTGCCGCCACGGGGCTGCCCGTTCGGTCGATCAATGATGCTATCAGAGATGCTGCGAAGGCCATTCGAGCGGGCAAGCCCAGCAGATAGCATGGTTCACAAAGCTGGTGAACTGCGGTGTGTGGGGCTTCAAAAGCACGGTTGTCACGCACCCAACCCCTTGCTAGCGTTCGTGTCGAACAGGGGGGGCTTTGCTTTCGTTTGGTCCTTCGTTCGAATGAAAAACCGATCTGGGAGGATCCTATGAAACTGCTCAAAACCCTTACGGCTGCCCTGATGGGCACGGCCATCGCTGCTGGTGCCGCTGTTTCCGCTATGGCCGACGGCCACGCCACGAAGACCAATCTTCGCATCCAGACGCACTACGCGCCTGAAACCATCTCCGGTAAAATTCTGACCGAGATGTTCGAGAACATCCAGACGATGTCAAACGGTGAAATCACCATCGAGGCGTTCTACTCGTCGTCCGTCGTGAAATCGGTGGAAACCTTTGACGCTGCAGCAACCGGCATTCTGGACTGCGACGCCACGGGTGGCGGTTACCAGACCGGTAAGAACCCCGCGTTCCAGTTCGTCGGTGACATCATGGGTGGCTACGCAACGCCGGCCCAGCAGCTGTCCTGGCTGTACTACGGTGGCGGCCGTGAAGCTGCCCAGAAGCTCTACAACAAATACGACATGCAGCTGATCGGCTGGATCGTCTACGGCCAGGAGAGCTTCGCCTCCACCAAGCCTATCGCCAGTATCGATGACCTGAAAGACTGGAAATTCCGTTCGCCCCCCGGCATGGAAACCAAGATCTTCGAGAAGCTCGGCGCCAAG
>JBCCRF010000175.1:0-6319 GCA_039208305.1 Pseudomonadota bacterium | reverse complement strand
CGGGCGCGAGACATCATGATCGGCGACAACCTTCTTGCAACAGCGAGCAACGCTGTCAGCCGCCGATGGGAACGTATCCCTCCAGCGCCGCCACCGCGTCCTTGAACGCTTCGCCCCGCTTCTCAAAGTTGGGAAACTGGTCGAAACTCGCCGCTGCCGGCGACAGAAGCACAACCGCGTCCACCCCCTGCCCCGCTGCCAGCGCAGCATCGCGCGCGGCATGGTTAACGGCCTGTTTCAAATTGCCAGCAATTTCATAAGGAATCGTATCCGGCAGCTGGCTTGCAAAGGATCCAGCCGCCTCGCCAATGAAATAGGCTTTGGCGATGCGCTCGAACTGCGGCCCAAGCGAAGCAATACCACCATCTTTCGCCAACCCACCGGCGATCCAATGGACCTTGTCAAAGCTGGATAGAGCGGGCGCGGCCGCCTCCGCATTCGTCGCTTTGGAATCGTTGACGAACAACACCTCGCCGACATGACCTGCCTGTTCCATGCGGTGCGCGAGACCTGGAAACGTCTCCAAACCGCTCTGAATGTCTTCGTCCGCAAGCCCCACCGCGCGGCAGGCCGCAAAGGCGGCAGCTGCGTTCTGTCCGTTATGGTGGCCGCGAAGCGAGCCGATGCCGGAGAGATCGGCCACGGTTTCGCGATCCGACAACAGCTTGCCATCCACAAAGGCAACATCTGCTGCGCCGTCCTTCGATATTGTCACCAAGGGCGTGCGCGATGCCGTCAGCCTGCCAGAGATCGCCCGGCAATGCTCATCATCCACACCAACGATGGCGAGATCGGATGCAGCCACCAGCCGTTCCTTGATGGCAGCATAGTTTTCCAACGTGCCGTGCCGTTCCAGATGGTCCGGTGTGATGTTGAGCAGCAGCCCAACATGGGGTGCGAGCGACGGCGCGAGGTCGATCTGGTAGGACGAAATCTCCACCACATACACTTGATTGGCAGGCGTATCGGACAGCGGATCGAGATCGAGCACCGCGCGACCGATATTGCCGCCCATCTGCACGTCACGCCCGGCCGCTTTCAGCACATGAGCAATCAGCGCAGTCGTTGTGGACTTGCCGTTGGTGCCCGTGATGGCGATCACAGGCGCAGGCCGTCCCGCCTTCGCCATTTGGCGGAAGAAGAGTTCGACGTCGCCCACAACCGGCACTTCGCTGCGACGAGCGAATTCAACAGTCCAGTGGGGCTGCGGATGGGTGAGCGGCACGCCCGGCGCAAGAATGAGCGCGTCTACATTATCCCAATCGATGGTGCGAAGATCGGCGCAGGGAATGCCTTGTGCTTCTGCACGCTCCACGCTGGTCGGATTGTCATCGAACGCAACGACGGTCGTGCCGCCAGCCATCAAAGCGGCAGCGGTGACGAGGCCTGATCCGCCGAGCCCGAAAAGAGCGACCGTTTGGTCGCGAGTGACGTCGATCTCGATCATCAGCGCAGTTTCAGCGTCGCCAGCCCCATCAGCGCGAAGACGATGGAAATAATCCAGAATCGAATGACGACCTGGCTTTCCGTCCAGCCCAACTGTTCAAAATGATGGTGGATCGGTGCCATTTTGAACACGCGCTTGCCCGTCATCTTGAAGGAAGCAACCTGAATGATGACGGACAGCGCCTCCATCACGAACAGACCGCCGATGATAACCAGCACGATCTCGTGCTTGGTTGCCACCGCGATTGTGCCCAGCATACCGCCCAGCGCCAGCGAGCCGGTATCACCCATGAAGATGGCGGCAGGCGGTGCGTTGAACCACAGGAAGCCGAGGCCAGCCCCGATAACGGCCCCGCAGATGATCGCCAGTTCCCCCGTGCCCCGCACATGGTGGATCTGCAGGTAATCGGCAAAGATCGCGTTGCCCGACAGATAGGCGATGACGCCGAAGGCAGCTGCCGCGATCATAACCGGCACGATGGCAAGACCGTCGAGACCATCCGTCAGGTTCACCGCATTGCCAGCCGCGACGATAACAAAGGCACCGAATACGACGAAGAACCAGCCGAGTTGCAGAACCAGACCCTTGAAGAATGGGAAAGTCAGAGCCGATGACAGATCGGTAGGGCCACCAACGGCCTGCACATTCGCCACTTTTTCCGCAAACAGCATGATCGCCGCGCAGGCGATGCCCGCGATGATAAACTCCAGCAGCAAGCGCATCTTTCCAGAGAAGCCCTTGTCGGTCGCCTTCGTGACTTTGAGGTAGTCATCGTAAAAGCCGATTGCACCGAAGCCGATTGTGACCATCAATACGGTCCACACCAACACGGACGACAGGTCGGCCCACAGCAGCGATGAACACAGGATGCCGATCAGGATGATGAACCCACCCATCGTGGGCGTTCCCGCTTTCTTGAAATGGGTCGCTGGCCCATCCGCACGAATGGGCTGCCCCTTCTTCTGCACCCCCCGCAAGGCGCGGATAATCGCGGGGCCGAACAGAAAAGTGATGAGCATAGATGTCATCAGCGCCCCGCCGGTGCGGAAGGTGATGTAACGAAACACGTTGAACAGCGGCAGGCTGTCGCCCAGCCCGGACAGGTAGTGAAGCATCGAAACCCCTCAATTGCGCCTGGTCTGCGGCTTCCCCCGCTTCAGGCTTTTGGTCGCGTGTCACGCGTCCGGTTCGTCGCCGTAACGCTTTAGCAAATGGCTGATAATTTTCGCAAAGGCCATACCGAGCGACGCTTTCACCATCACGACGTCGCCTGCGCGCAACTCGTCACCAAGCAGCTTTGCGAGCTCTTCGGACGTTTCGGACCAGGTGACATGCACGCCTTTTTGGTTGTTCAACCGGTCCCGCAGCGCACGGATATCAGGCCCGGCGAGGAACACGCGCGATATGCGATTCTTCGTGATTGGCTCGGCGATATCAGCATGAAGCTGCGCCGACGTTTCCCCCAGTTCCAGCATATCGCCCAGAACCGCGATACGTCGCCCGCCAGGGGCGGGCTCGCGACTGCCCAGAAGATCAAGGGACGCAGCCATCGATTTCGGATTGGCATTGTAGCTTTCATCAATCAGCGTGGCTGTGCCCGGTCCAACGGTCAGTTCATGCTGCTGCCCACGACCTTTCACCGCTTCCATATCCGCCAGCGCCAGTGAGACGGCGGCGAGATCCGCTTCGAACAACTTCGCCACCGCCAAAACGACCAGCGCATTTTGTGCGATGTGCCGACCCGGTGCACCGACCTTCAGCATCACAGGCTCGCCCATGACTGTAGCCGACAGGGTCGAGCCGGCATCCATCATATTGAGCTTGTCGAGACGCACATCCGCATGCGGCGCTTCGCCAAAAAGAACCGTGTTGGAGACAGATGCCTGCTTCGCCCGCTCCTGCATGATGTAAAGCCGCTCATCATCAGCGTTCAGAACCGACGTCCCCCCCGGGATCAGCCCATCGAAAATCTCCGACTTCGCGTGGGCAATCTCATCCACGCTGTTGAAGGCACCCAGATGAACGGCAGCCACATTGTTGATGACGACAACATTGGGCCGGGTCATCTGCACGAGAGGCGTAATTTCGCCGGGATGGTTCATGCCGATTTCGATCACCGCATAAGCGCTGTTGGCGGGCATCCGCGCCAAGGTCAGCGGCACACCCCAATGGTTGTTGAACGAGGCGACTGCAGCATGAACATCGCCGCAGGCCGACAGACCCATGCGCAACATTTCCTTTGTCGTCGTCTTCCCAACGCTGCCCGTGATGGCAACGATCTGCGCATCGGTTCGCGCCCGTGCGGCAAGACCCAGGCGAATGAGCGCATCCAGCACATCATCCACCACGAGCAGTCGCCCGCAATCGCCTTCCAGATGATCGACCCATTCCTGCGACACGACGCTGACGGCGGCCCCTGCGGTGTGAGCGTTGGCGACGAATTTGTGCCCATCGTGAACGTCGCCCTTGATGGCAAAGTAGGCTTCGCCCGGCTGTAGCGTGCGCGTGTCGATGGAGAGGCCGGAAATTGCGACATCCTCATCGCCATTGGGCAGCCAGCCCTTCGTCGCCTCAACCATGGCGGTCAGTGTCCAGAGCGGTTGAGGTCCGGTTGGCACGTCATCTTGGCCAACGGAGGACAGTTCATCGGTCAAATTCGCGGTAAACGCCTGCTCAAACGCATCCGCATCCAACTCATCGGATGGCATCTCATCATTTTCAGCGTTTTCAACACGCGGCGCATCATGGACAGCGGCTGCAGCCTCATCTTTCGGTTCCGGCTCGGCCTCCTCTTCAGCGGGTTCGACCATCCCAAGCGCATGGCGCAGCACGGCGTGATCGGAGAACGGCAGCACCGTATCGCCGACGATCTGCCCTTCCTCGTGTCCCTTACCGGCCACCACCAGCGTGTCGCCGCTCTCAAGCCTCTCGACAGCCGTCACGATCGCCTCGTGGCGGTCGCCGATCTCGGTTGCATTCGGAACGGCCTCCATGATCGCCGCGCGAATGCTGCCGGGATTTTCGGAACGCGGATTGTCATCGGTCACGATGACACGGTCGGCCATGCGCCCCGCGATTTCGCCCATAATTGGCCGCTTTCCGGGATCGCGATCACCGCCGCAGCCGAAGACGACGACAAGCCTACCGGTCGTGTAAGGCCGCAATGCAGCTAGCACATTTTCCAGCGCTTCCGGCTTATGCGCATAATCAACGTAGCAAGCGGCACCATCAGCGGTTTTGCCGATCAGTTCCAACCGACCGGACGCGCCCTCGAGCGATGACAAAGCGGCGAAAACCAACTTGGCGCCCATGCCAGAGGCGATGGCCATGCCAGATGCCACCAACGCATTTGCCAGCTGAAATTCACCCGCCAATGGCAGTTCGATGCGATGGGTTTCGCCATCGCACACCACCTCCGCCACCTGAGACGTGCGATGCTGCTCGATGCGCTTGACCGCGATGAACTCGCCATCGCGACCGACGGTTTTGATATCCAAACCATGCACCTCCGCGTGGTCGATGACGCGGGCGCTGAATTCATCGTCGGCATAGATGACCGCTGGTTGGCCCGGCTTCAACAGATCACCGAACAGCCGTAACTTGGCGCTGAGATACTCCTCAATATCGCTGTGATAATCGAGATGGTCACGCCCGAGGTTGGTGAAGCCCGCAACCGACAACCGCACCTTGTCCAATCGCATCTGGTCGAGACCGTGCGACGACGCCTCCATGGCGCAATGGGTCACGCCATCCTTGGCGAGTTCATCAAGCAGCGCGTGCAATTTGACCGGATCAGGCGTCGTGAGCGAGCCGTAGTCCGAACGGCCCGGCGCAAAGACACCGGTGGTGCCGATCATCGCTGGCACCGCTTCGTCCAAATGGCTCCAGATCTGTCGCAGGAAAGAAGCGACCGATGTCTTTCCAGCGGTGCCCGTAACGGCGGCTATGACAGCGGGCTGGTCGGGATGAAATCGCGAGGCGATGTCCGCCAAAGCCTTGCGCACGTTCCCGGTTCTCAAGACGGGCACCGGAAGATCCGGCACCTGCGCATCCTTGTCCGCTAGAATGGCAACCGCCCCGTTCTCGACAGCGGAAGGAATGAAGGTCGCACCGTCCTGAGCGGAACCCGGCACGGCGATGAACAAGCCGCCCGGTTGAACCTCGCGAGAATCCACCGTGACGTTGGTGATCTCCAGAACACCGACGGTATCGCGGACGGCCTGCGGCAGGCCGCCGCCGAGCAAGTCGTTCAAACGCATCAAGTGTCCTTCCGCCGGTCTTTCGCGGGAATCGCTGAGCCTTGTCTATCTGGTGTAAGACGAAAGCGTGGCGGTGTCGCGCACTCGGAAGTCCGGTTCCACACCCAGCAGCGGTGCCGAACGGCGGACGATCTCGCCGACCACCGGCGCCGCGTTCATGCCAGCAGTTGCATAGCGTTGACCTTTTTCCGGTTTCGGCTCGTCCACAATCACGAGAACGATGTAGCGCGGATCGTTGACCGGGAAAGTCGCCAGAAAGGCGTTGAAGCGTTTCTCGTTGGAATAACGGCCATTGACGACCTTCTCCGCAGTCCCGGTTTTCCCACCCACGAGAAAGCCCGGAACCTCGGAGCGTTTGCCAGACCCTTTGAGCACATTCAGCCGCATCAGATAGCGCATGGCGTCGGTCGTTTCAGGGCGCAGCACCTGTTTGCTCATTCGCGCCGCCTCATCAGGGCTGCGGCGAAACAGGGTCGGCGGCACCAGACGTCCACCATTGACAAGCGATGCAGCGGCAACAGCGGTCTGAAGCGGCGTAGTAGACACCCCGTGGCCGTAGGAGATGGTGATGGAGTTCACCTTCTTCCACGCCTTCGGCTGCGTCGGGGTCGCG
>JBCCRF010000174.1:0-6339 GCA_039208305.1 Pseudomonadota bacterium | reverse complement strand
TCGGCTTCTACCTGCCGATCCTCGTGGTGAAGCAGAAGATGAAATCGCGCCAGCTTTCCATCAGCCAGTCCTGGCCAGATGCGCTGGACTTGTCGCTCATCTGCGTGGAATCCGGCATGTCGATCGAGGTCGCCTTCCGCAAGGTGGCTGCCGAAATTGGTGCGCAATCCCCCGCGCTCGCCGAAGAACTGATGATCACCACCGCGGAGCTCTCGTTCCTGCAGGAACGCAAGATGGCCTATGACAATCTTGTCTACCGTACCGGTCTCGAAGCGGTGAAGAACGTGGTGCTGTCGCTGGTGCAGTCGGAAAAATACGGTACGCCGCTCTCCGTTGCGCTTCGGGTCCTGTCGCAGGAAAACCGCGACACCCGTATGGCCATGGCCGAGAAAAAGGCCGCGGGCTTGGGCCCGAAACTCACCGTGCCCATGATGGTCTGCTTCTTGCCGGTCCTCTTCTGCGTCATTCTCGGCCCCGCTGTCATTCGCACCATGGCGCAGTTCAGCTAGGGCTGAACTGCTTTTCTTTGAACTCAAGCTGTCGGGCTTCTCCATTCGCTTCGGTTGGGGGCATAGATTGAATTCAGCTCCCTTGTCATTCCCGTGTAGGTGGGAAGCCGCTTCTGCACGCCCTTTTTGGCTCAACATGACTTCCGGTCTCGCCCGGTGCTAATACTTCAGCAACCGCGCCGCGCGAGCACCGACCATGCCCATCACCACCCGCCTCACCACGTTCTTCGGCATTACTCATCCCATCATCTCCGCCCCAATGGCTCTCGCCGCCGGCGGAGCGCTAGCTGGTGCCGTGGCCCGCGCAGGTGGCCTTGGCCTGCTCGGCGGAGCATATTCCGATAGCGACTGGATCGACACCCAGTGGCGGGAGGCGGGTAATGCTGAGATCGGCTGCGGCTTCATCACGTGGAAGCTGAAGGAAGCGTTGGCGGATCGGCCAGATCTGCTGAACGACACGCTGGCCCGCAAACCCAAAGCGCTGTTTCTCTCCTTCGATGACCCTCACCCGCTGTCGAACACCATCCGCGAGGAAGGTGTGCCGCTTATCGTGCAGGTGCAGACCCTGCGTGATGCCCGCCGCGCTATCGAGTGCGAAGCTGACGTCATCGTTGCTCAAGGTGCCGAGGCCGGCGGGCACGGCGAGCGTCGTGCCACCATGACGCTGGTGCCAGAAGTTGCGGACGAGATAGCCCGCACCGGGTCCAACGCGATCCTTTGCGCCGCAGGCGGCATCGCCGACGGTCGCGGTCTTGCCGCTGCGCTCATGCTCGGTGCGGAAGGCGTCGTGATGGGCTCTCGCCTGTGGGCCAGTGAAGAGGCGCTTGTTCACCCCGCCATGCTGGACGCTGCCATTGCCGCCACGGGCGACGACACGATCCGGTCATCTGTCATGGACATCGCCCGCAAACTGGACTGGCCGGACCGATACACCGCACGCGTGCTGAAAAACGCCTTCACCGACCGTTGGCATAGTGACATCGCCGGGCTGCTCTCTCACGCCGAAGCGGAGAGTGCACGTTGGAAACAGGCGTGGGTCGACGGCAATACGACAACCGCGAACACCTTCGTAGGCGAGGGAACAGGGCTGATTGCCGACGTCCGACCCGCCGCAGATTTGATTGACGAAACCGTCGCTCAGGCAAAGGTTCTTTTGAAGTCTTACGCCTAAGCGCTCTTGTCGCCAGCCTTCAGTTCTTTCCAGGCGTTCTGCTCCTGCAGCATCTGGCGCAGGAACGCGATGTTCGCTTCCGCTTCGGCGGGCGGTAATTCACCAGCGGCCACAGTCTCCGCTTCCTTGAAGCGCCCCTGCAGACCGATGACGAGGGCCAGGTTCTGCCGAACGCGACTGTCCGCGCCCGGACGCGCAATCGCCTGTTTCAGATAGGTCTCCGCTGCGCGAAGGTCGCCTTCCAGCAGGTAGGACATGCCCAGGTTTGAGAGCACGGACGGCTCACTTGGCTTCAGCTGGAGCGCTTTGCGATATTGCAGCCGCGCTTGTTTCGGTTGGCCGATCTGATCGTAGATCGCGCCCTCGGCAGAATGCAGCTTCCAGTCCGGATTATCCGGCGTCTGCGCGCGCTGGATCGTCTGAAGCGCCTTTTCCAATTGACCTGCGCCGGCCAGCGCCTTGCCATAGGCGCCCAATACCTGCCGGTCTTCTGGATGATAGATCGCCACCTTCTGCATCACGGCGAGAGCCTGATCGTTGCGATTGGTCATACGAAGCGCGGTCGCGAACTGCAGACCGACCATCTTGTCCTTCGGGCTCTTCTCGTAGCGCTTCTGCCAGTAGTCGGTCGCTTGCTGAAGCTCCGTCTGGTTCATGCTCGCCACCGGTTTCTGCAGGTGCTTCGGGATTGAGCCGGTGGTCAGGCGCTTGGACGCGCAGCCGGTCACGCCCAGCATGAGCGCGAGCGATGAAGCGAGGAGAATGCGGGAAACTGCGGACATGAGACGGGCCTTGGCGACTGCGAATTGCGATTTTCTCAACCGCGCGGCGAATGCAACGCGCGGAACCTCGTGACATTCAGCAATGAAGCGTTAACCCTAACAGCCGGTAAAC
This sequence comes from Pseudomonadota bacterium, assembly GCA_039208305.1. Lineage (GTDB taxonomy): Bacteria > Pseudomonadota > Alphaproteobacteria > Rhizobiales > Rhizobiaceae > Pseudahrensia. Next base: position 3,765 of record JBCCRF010000174.1, on the reverse strand, counting down.
GCGCACTTGTGCGCAAATAGAAAGACGCCCTGATGCAAATAGAAACAGACCCGGCCAACTGCTTTGCCGACCCCAGCGACACGGCCATTCCCCTACATCCTGTGGCCGAAGGCGGGCTGGACGAGGTGGACGGTCTCGAGCCGGTCGCACTTGCCTGGGCAAAGGCAAATGGGTTCACCGGCAAGGCGGGCGAGACCTGTATGATTGCTGATGCGGAAGGTGGTATCGCCGCAGTGCTGGTGGGCGCAGGCAAGGGTGATACGCCTGTGCCGATGGCGTTCCGTCTTGCCGGTCTCGGTCGCAAACTGCCCGAGGGTACGTATGCCTTGCCCCAGGATCTCAATCAGGCCGCACTTGCCTTTGCCATGGGCAGCTACACGTTCACCCGTTACCGCAAAGGCGCAACCAGCGTTCCGAAACTCGCGGTGCCGGAGGACGACGCAACCCGCCGCCGCGTGGAGGGCGTCTATATCGCACGTGATCTCGTCAACATCCCGGCCAATGACATGGGACCGGACGCACTGGAAACTGCTTTCCGCAAATTGGCGCAAACGCACGACGCGGATGTTACCGTCACAAAGGGCGATGATCTGCTGGAGAAAAATTTCCCTATGGTTCACGCTGTCGGTCGCGCCAGTGCGCAGGCCCCGCGCGTGCTCGATATGACATGGGGCAGGGAAGGCGATCCGCTCGTCACGCTGGTGGGCAAGGGGGTTACCTTCGATACCGGCGGCCTCAACATCAAACCGGGGTCGTCCATGGCGCTGATGAAAAAGGACATGGGCGGCGCGGCCAATGTGATGGGGCTCGCCCACATGGTGATGGACGCAAAGCTTCCGGTACGCCTGCGTCTCATTGTCGGTGCGGTGGAAAACGCGATTTCAGGAAACGCCTTCCGTCCCGGCGACGTGCTTCAGACACGCAAGGGCATGACGGTGGAAATCGGGAACACCGATGCGGAGGGCCGTCTCGTGCTGGGGGATTGTTTGACGCTGGGGGATGAAGACGAACCGCAGATCATGATCGACATGGCAACGCTGACGGGCGCCGCCCGCGTGGCCCTTGGCCCGGACTTGCCACCGTTCTACACGCGTGACGATGATTTCGCTGCCGAATTGGAGCGCGAGGCGCAGGCATGTTTCGATCCGCTTTGGCGCATGCCGCTCTGGAAGCCCTACCACTCCATGCTGTCGTCGGCGGTGGCGGATGTGAACCACATCTCCACCGGTGGGTTTGCCGGCTCCATCACCGCCGCGCTGTTTCTGGAGAAATTTGTCGAGAAGGCCGCGACTTGGGCGCATTTCGACATCTTCGGCTGGGTGCCATCCGACAAGCCCTGGGCACGCAAGGGAGGAGAGGCGCAGGGCATCCGGGCCTTGCTGGACGTTCTGGAGGCACGGTACGCCCGCTGATATTGACCTCGTAACTGTTCGGCGCGACATTATTTTCGGGGACGGAACAAACCAACGAAGTCGAGTATCAAAATGTTGGATATGAAACCCGCCCAAGCTCTGACCCTTTGGCACAGCACGACCCTGGCGCAGGTGCATGGCTCTGACCCGGACCTTACCACCCGCCAGACGGCTATTCTGCTCACCATCTATCTGGAAGCCCCGCCGCACACCGTGCGTGGGCTTGCGGCGAAGCTGGGTGTCACCAAACCGGTCATTACCCGAGCGCTGGATACGATGGGGACCATGGGGCTTGTCTCCCGCCGCCGCGACGAGCGTGACCGACGCAACGTGCTGGTGCAGCGCACGGTGAAGGGCTCGCTTTATCTGGAGCGCCTCGCCGACTTGATGGTGACGAAGGCTGGCGAATTGCACTGATGGGGTTCGACCCTGCCACCGACCGCCGGTTGAATGTTGAGAGCAGCCTGATCGGAGAACCTGGTCGCGTCATGCGATCGGTCATCGATTTGCGCGGCCAGCCAGACGGCGCTTCCGGCATGGATACGCAGGCGGTCTTCGGCCAGTGCCTCACCATCTTCAAGCGCAAAGACGGATGGTCGTTGGTGCAGCTTGCACATGATGGCTATGTGGGCTGGACCGAAGATACCGGCATCGCGGAGGGTGCAGGCCCAACTTCCACATATCTCGTCTCCGTACCGCGAACCTACCTATATTCTGAAGCGGACCTGAAGTCTCCTCGGTTGCGGCCGCTCTCTATGGGTAGCGAATTGGCGATCACTGGTGAGGTTGAGATACGCGGTACGTGCTACTTCATGCTGGCTGATGGGAGTGCTGTCATCGCTGCACATACGGTCGGCGCACGATACACCTTTGATGACTATGTTTCGGTCGCGGAAACGCTGCTTCGCACCCCTTATCTCTGGGGCGGCAATTCAGCGTTCGGGATCGATTGCTCGGGTCTCGTTCAACTGTCGCAACGCATGTGCGGTGTTTCAGTCTTGCGCGATTCCGATATGCAGGCGTCGACGGCAGGTGAGCCACTTGCGTGGGATGGAGACCGCAGGCGTGGCGATCTGATCTTCTGGAAAGGCCACGTCGGCATCATGACCGATGCCGACACGCTGCTGCATGCCAATGGTAGCACAATGGATGTGGCGTTGGAGGATTTTGCCGGGGCAGTGAAGCGCATCGCGTATCTTTACGGTGAGCCGATGGGTGCGCGGCGCTTCTAGAGCGAGGCAAACTCTGTTTGAATCGCAAGGGAGGCAAGTGCCGACGCGGCGCGAATGCGCCGCACCCGCGTAGCGAAGGCCGTCAGGCCGACAGCGTGAGCGCAAACAAAAATTGGAGCGTTTCCATCGAAGATGGATAGGCTCTAGTACCCGCGTTTGCGGTCCACCACATGCTCCAGTGGCTCGCCCCGCTCCACCCGTTTGATCTGCCGCTTCACATGCGCCACGAGCGCTGAGGGATCAGTAGCTGCGGCCATGTGGGGCGTGAGGATAGCGTTGTCGAAATCCCAGAGCGGGCTGTCGGCAGTCAGTGGCTCGGTCTCGAACACGTCCAGCGAGACACCTGCGAGTGTACCCTCGCGTAGCGCCTCTGCAATATCGCTTTCAACCTGAGACCCACCGCGCCCGGCATTGATGATGACCGGGCCGCCCAGCGGTCCATCGGCGCGCAATTTCGCGATCAGCGACTTATCGATCATCCTCCGCGTTGCATTGGTCAGTGGAAGCAGGTTCACCAGAATATCCGTGCCGGAGAGGAATTCGTCTTCGCCATCGTTAGTGAAGATCTCGACACCCTCGACCTCCTTTGCACCGCGCACCAGACCACGCACGTTGAAATGCATCGCGCGCAGCGCCTGCGCGCAGGCTTCGCCCAGTGTACCGAGCCCCATGATGCCCACCGTCATCTCCCGCGCCGTGGGCATGGGCAGTTGTTCCCATCTGTGGTTGCGCTGGCGGCTATCGTAGTCGCGTTGGCGGCGCAGGTGCATCAGGCATTGCAGGACAACCCACTCCATCATGCGGCCAGTCAGATCGGGATCGACGAAGCGCACCAGAGGAACGTTGGGCAGATCGGGATCGCGCAACACATGGTCCACTCCCGCGCCAAGCGAGAAGATGGCTTCCAGAGACGGCAGTTGCGCCATGAGACCGAGGTCAGGTTTCCACACCACCGCGAAGCGCACCGTGTCGGGTGTCTGTTCTGTGATTGACTTGCCAAACTCGGCTGCAAAAAGCTCGCGTTCCTTACGCGAAAGGGCCCCGGCGAGCAGAATGGAATTTGGTGTCAATGCGCAGCAGCCCTTGCCATCAGCGCTTCTCGTTCGCGGGCGAAACGCAGC
>JBCCRF010000173.1:0-6364 GCA_039208305.1 Pseudomonadota bacterium | reverse complement strand
GCAGGCAATGGGCTGTTTTCGACGGTCATCGCTGTGCGTGGCGCACAGGAAGGCTTTACCGCAGCGCAGATCGGTTACATCGGCTCGGCGAACTTTCTGGGTTTTCTCGCAGGGTGCATGCTGGTGCCGCGCATGTTGCGTGCCGTCGGCCACGTGCGTGTTTTCGCAGCGCTTGCATCTATAGCGTCCTGCGCAACGCTCATCATGGTCATGGCCATCGACCCTTGGGTCTGGTTCGTCGCGCGCATTCTCATCGGTTTCTGCTTTTCCGGTCTCTTCACCACCATCGAGAGCTGGATGAATTCCGGGGTGTCGAACGAATCCCGCGGCAAGGTCACCGGCGTATATCGCATCATCGACATTCTGGCCGTCTCCGGCGGGCAGTTCCTCATGCCAGCCATAGGCACCCAGGGCTTCATGCTGCTCGGCATCATGGCGCTGATGATTTCACTGTCCCTCGTGCCCGTCGCGCTAGGAGATCACTCAAATCCCAAGCCACCAAAATTCGTGCGCTTCGATCTGAAGGAAGTCTGGCGACTGTCGCCAGTGGCCAGCGCCAGTTGTATTGCCATTGGCATGACCAACTCCGCCTTCCGCTTCGTCGGCCCACTATTTGCGGAGGTCCAGGGTTTCTCGCTCAACCAGACGGCGACCTTCATCTCAGTGGGCGTCGTCGGCGGCGCTGTGCTGCAATATCCCCTCGGCATGCTGTCGGACCGTTACGACCGCCGCTGCATTCTCATCTGGACGACGGCGGGAGCCGTGCTCGCGAGCCTGTTCATCTCCTTGATCGCAGTGAACGAGGTCTGGCTTATCTATTTCGGCGTTTTCCTGTTCGGCGCTTTCTCCATACCGCTCTATTCACTCGCCGCAGCCCATGCCAACGACCGCGCCAATGCCGACCAATATGTGCTGGTGGCAGCGGGATTGATGTTCTTCTACGGCATCGGCGCGAGCCTCGGGCCGCCGGTGTCGTCGCTGATGGTGGAACTCTATGGCCCTTCAGCGCTTTTCATCTTCATCAGCAGCACCCACGGAGCTCTCGCTCTCATCACCCTTTATCGTATGCAGATCCGTCAGGGCGTGGACGCCGAAGACCGCGGCACCTTCAATTGGCTCATCAAAACATCCCCCGTCATGCAGCGCATGATACAGGGCAAGCGGAAGCCGAAATGATCCGACGGGTGCGTTTCACTACACTTCGACTGGCAAATTGCGGTTTCACACCGTAGGCTGACGCATGAGAATTATTGAGACGACAGAAGACCTTGCCGACACCTGCAGTGCGTTCGCACAGCATGATTACGTCACCGTCGATACTGAATTCCTGCGCGAAACGACCTTCTGGCCGATCCTCTGCCTGATCCAGATCGCCGGGCCGGATGACGAGTGCATCGTTGACCCGATGGCGGACGGGATCGACCTGCAGCCCTTCTTCGACCTCATGGCCGACACCGCCACTGTGAAGGTATTCCACGCAGCGCGGCAAGATGTGGAGATCATCTACCACCTTGGCGGGCTGGTTCCGAAGCCTCTCTTCGACACGCAAGTCGCAGCCATGGTCTGCGGCTATGGCGATTCCATCGCCTATCACGCTCTCGTCTCTCGCATCACTGGTGGACAGATCGACAAATCATCCCGCTTCACGGACTGGGCGCGGCGACCGCTGACGAAGAAACAACTCGACTACGCACTGGCCGACGTCACGCATTTGCGGGAGGTCTACCAAAGCCTCAAGCGCGATCTCGAAAAGAAGAAGCGCAAGCACTGGGTGGACGAGGAAATGGACGTCCTCACCAATCCGGAGACCTACGACCTGCCCGTCGAGAAGGCATGGACACGATTGAAAATGCGCGTGCGCAAACCGCGCGAACTCGCCGTTATGAAAGCCGTCGCCCAATGGCGCGAGGAACAGGCGCGCGACCGTGACGTGCCCCGCGGGCGCGTGGTGAAAGACGACGCGATCTATGAGATGGCGCAACAGCAGCCGCGTGACGACAAGGCGCTGTCTCGCCTGCGCGCCCTGCCCCGAGGCTTTGAAAATTCACGCTTCGCCGATGGCCTGTTGGACGCCATCGATGCGGCCATGGACATCCCTGAAGAAGAGCTGGAACGAATTCCCCGCGCGCCACGCTCGCCGGAAGGAACGGGCGCTGCGACCGAACTGCTCAAGGTTCTCCTGAAGGCCGTGGCGGAAGAAAACGGCGTTGCCACCAAGATCATCGCCACCATCGACGAGTTGGAGAAGATCGCGGCCGATGACGAAGCCGATGTTCCGGCGCTGCGCGGATGGCGCAACGAGATGTTCGGAAAGCAGGCCTTGGAATTGAAACGTGGTGATATCGCGCTAGGGTTCGAGGACCGCCGCATTCAGGTCATCGAACTGGAATAGCCGCCCCATTATGACTGACACGACCGCTCAGGATTGTATCGTCCTGCTGCACGGCCTCGCCCGGACGCACCGATCCATGCTCGTGCTGGAGCAGGTGTTGAAACGTGCAGGCTATGATGTGCGCAACGAATCCTATCCGTCAAAAAAGGCATCCATCGCCGAGTTGGTGGATCGCACCCTTCCCCACTGGCACGATGCCTGTGCCGGCGCCCGCACCCATTTCGTAACCCACTCCATGGGCGGCATCCTGGTGCGCGCGTGGCTGGCGGAACAGCGGCCGGAGAATGTCGGTCGCATCGTCATGATGGCTCCGCCCAACAGTGGTTCTGAACTGGTGGACACGTTTGGCGATCTCGCCGCCTTCGGCTGGTTCAACGGCCCTGCCGGCCTACAGCTCGGTACGCGAGAAGGCAGCTTTCCAGCGTCGCTTCCTGCCATTGAGGTAGAGACCGGCATCATCGCAGGGGACACCTCGATCAATCCCATCACCGGCGCGATCATCGGCAAAGCGAATGACGGGAAGGTATCGGTGGAGAGTACGAAACTGGAGGGCATGAAGGACCACATCACCCTGCCAGTGAGCCATACCTTCATGATGAACAATCCACTGGTGATGGCGCAGGTGCTGACCTTCATCGGAACTGGCGCCTTCGACCATGAGATGACGATCACCGAAGCCGTGCGCTATCTCGCCGATGAAGTGACCGACGACGGCGCATAAACCGCTTGCCAAGCCTTGAATGTCGGTTGATCGTTTCGCAGCACAACCGATCCGAACGGCTTCCGATGTCCAGCGCCTTCCTCGCACATCTCAACGACACGCTCGCTTCCATCGAAGCAGACGGGCTGATGAAGCGTGAGCGTCTCATCACCTCGGCCCAAGGCGGTGAAATCGCGGTTGGCGACCGTCATGTCATCAATCTGTGCGCCAATAATTATCTCGGTCTTGCCGATCACCCAAATCTCATCCGCGCGGCGAAAGACGCCATGGAGCCGAAAGGTTTCGGCATGGCGAGCGTGCGTTTCATCTGCGGCACGCAGGATCTTCACCGCGAGTTGGAGCAGCGCCTCGCTGCCTTTTTGAAGATGGACGATTCCATCCTGTTCGCCGCCTGTTTTGACGCCAATGGCGGTCTGTTCGAACCGCTGTTGGGGCCGGAAGACGCTATCATTTCCGACAGTCTCAACCACGCCTCCATCATTGATGGGATTCGGCTGTGCAAAGCCCAGCGCTACCGCTACGCCAACAACGATATGGATGATCTCGAGGCCAAGCTGCGCGAGGCACGCGCGGCGGGTGCGCGTCATATCATGATCGCAACTGACGGTGTGTTCTCCATGGACGGCTATCTCGCCAACCTCCCCGCCATTCGCACCATCGCTGACCGCTACGATGCGATCGTGATGGTGGACGATTGTCACGCAACAGGCTTCATGGGTCCGCGCGGCGCGGGCACGCCTGACCATTTCGGTGTCGAGGTGGATATTCTCACCGGCACACTCGGCAAGGCACTGGGGGGTGCCATTGGCGGTTACATCGCGGGACCGCAACCGGTCATCGACCTGCTGCGCCAGCGCGCGCGCCCCTATCTCTTCTCCAATTCCCTACCCCCTGCCATCGTCGCCGCCGGGATCGAAGCCTTGCGGCTCGTGGAAGACGGCGCAGACTTGCGCACCAAACTGTTCGAAAACGCCCGGCACTGGCGAAAGGGCTTAACCGACCTAGGCTTCAATCTGCTGGAGGGCGAACATCCGATCATCCCCGTGATGCTGGGGGATGCGAAACTGGCGCAGGCCATGGCGTCATGTCTGTTCGATGAGGGTGTTTACGTCTCGGGCTTCTTCTTCCCAGTCGTTCCCCACGGCAAGGCCCGCATCCGCACGCAGATGAACGCGGCGCTCACAACCGACGAGTTGGACCGCGCTCTGGCCGCTTTCGGCAAGGTCGGGAACGAGTTGGGCATCCTGCAATGACCGCCAACACGATGACGGCGCTGGAAAAAAGCCACCCGCGCGAAGGGCTGTGGATGGTGCAGGCCCCACTACCGGAGATCGGGGCAGATGATGTGCTTGTGAAGGTCAACACAACCGGCATCTGCGGCACCGATATCCATATCTGGAATTGGGACGAATGGGCCGCCGCGACCGTGCCAACACCTATGATTACAGGCCACGAATTCGCCGGTGAGATCGTCGAAATCGGTCGCGATGTGATCGATCTACACATCGGCCAGCGTTGTTCCGGCGAAGGTCATCTGATCGGCACCGACAGCCGACAGAGCCGTGCGGGCAAATTCCATCTCGATCCCGGCACCCGCGGCATTGGCGTCAACGAACAGGGTGCCTTCGCCCAATATCTGCGCCTGCCAGCCTTCAACGTCGTCCCCCTGCCCGACAGTATCTCAGACGATATCGGCGCGATCCTCGACCCGCTGGGCAATGCCGTGCACACCGCACTGAGTTTTGATCTGCTGGGCGAAGACGTGCTCATCACCGGCGCCGGTCCCATCGGCATCATGGCCGCCGCCGTCGCCCGCCACGCCAGCGCGCGCAATGTCGTTATCACCGATGTGAACTCCGCTCGACTGGAACTGGCGCAACAGGTCGTTCCCTCCGTGCGAACTGTCGATGTGACCAAGGAGACGCTCGAGGACGTCATCCAAGACCTGAAGCTCAAGCAAGGCTTCGATGTCGGGCTTGAAATGTCTGGCAATCAGACCGCGCTCGACCAGATGGTCGAAGCGCTGGTGATGGGCGGCAAGATCGCGCTTCTCGGTATTCCGCCGGGCCGCTCTCCGGTGGACTGGAGCCGTATCGTTTTCAAGGCGATCACGATCAAGGGCGTCTACGGACGCGAAATGTTCGAGACGTGGTACAAGATGATCGCGATGCTGGAAAACGGTCTGGACGTCTCGCGCGTTATCACCCACCGCTTCCCGGTGGGTGCTTTCGAGCAGGGCTTTGCAGCGATGAAATCCGGCAAATCTGGTAAAGTGGTACTGGACTGGACCGGGCTCTAAGCCACTTGGCCTCCAGTATCAGAACTTGCTGGCATCCGCATGGTCAGCGTCAATCCAGCGCACGGTACCCGTGGAAGAGCGCATAACGACCGTGTGTGTTTCGATCGTGCCGTCCTTAAACTTTACGCCTTTCAGCATGTTGCCATCGGTCACACCGGTTGCGGCGAACAGCACATCTCCTGCCGCCATCTCCTCCATCGTGTAGGCTTTCTCCGGATCATCCACGCCCATGCGCGCGGCGCGTTCTTTCTTTTCCTCGGTATCGAGAATGAGGCGGCCCTGCATCTGACCGCCGGTGCAGCGCAATGCGGCCGCCGCCAGCACCCCCTCCGGGGCTCCACCGATGCCCATGTAGAGGTCGATACCCGTTTCCTCCGGTTCCGTCGTGTGAATGATGCCCGCCACATCTCCATCGCCGATCAAACGGATCGCAGCACCCGCCGCCCGCACTTCCGCGATCAGATCGGCATGGCGGGAGCGGTCCATGATGCAGGTGGAGATTTCCGACACTTTGCAGCCCTTGGCCTTGGCAACAGCGTGCAGATTTTCGGTCGGGCTGGCATCGATATCCACCACGCCTGCGGGATAGCCCGGCCCGATGGCAATCTTGTTCATGTAAACGTCCGGCGCGTAGAGCAGCTTGCCGCGTTCCGCGATTGCGATCACGGCCAGCGAATTCGGCTGGTTCTTGGCGCAGATCGTGGTCCCCTCCAGCGGGTCGAGCGCAATATCCACCTCCGGCCCGCCCTTGCCCACTTCCTCGCCGATGTAGAGCATCGGCGCCTCGTCGCGCTCCCCCTCGCCGATGACGATCCGGCCCGAAATAGGCAGATTGTTGAGCTCGTTGCGCATGGCGTCCACAGCCACCTGATCCGCCCGTTTCTAGTCCCCCTGCCCGCGCTCACGGGCAGCAGCGACAGCAGCAGCTTCCACCACCCGCGCCATCTCCATG
>JBCCRF010000172.1:0-6372 GCA_039208305.1 Pseudomonadota bacterium | reverse complement strand
GTCGCTCTCCATGCTGTCGGCCATGAGCTATGACAGCGAGAAGCCGCTGGAAAACACCGCGATGGCGATCAATTACGGGTTCGACAAGGTGCGCTTCACCGCGCCCGTCGCGTCCGGCAAACGGGTGCGGGCGAAATTCGTCACCCGCGCCGTGGAGGAGAAAGGCGAGGGCATTCTCGTCACCCGCGGCGTCACCATAGAAATCGAGGGCGAAAGCCGACCCGCGCTCACCGCGCAATGGCTCGGCTACACGATATTGAAGGACAAGACATGAGCGATATTCGCTACGACGACCAGGTCGTCATCGTCACCGGTTCAGGCAACGGGCTGGGCAAGAACCACGCGATCGAATTCGCCAAGCGCGGCGCAAAAGTCGTGGTCAACGATTTCGGCGGCGCCCGTGATGGCACGGGCGGTTCCTCGGAAGCGGCTGAAGCCGTCGTCAAGGAAATCCGCGATGCGGGCGGCGAGGCGATTGCCAATGGCGCGAACGTCACAGACCGCGATCAAGTGGCTGCGATGGTGCAGCAAGCGATGGACGAATGGGGTCGCATCGACGTGTTGGTGAACAATGCCGGCATCCTGCGCGACCGCTCCTTTGGCAAGATGACGGGCGAGGAATGGGACGCGGTGGTCGCAGTGCACCTCACCGGTTCCGCCAATTGTTCGCTTGCCGTGTGGAACATCATGAAAGCGCAGGGCTATGGTCGCATCGTCATGACGACCTCGACCTCCGGTATCTACGGTAATTTCGGCCAAACCAATTACGGTGCGGCGAAAGCCGGTGTTTGGGGCATGATGAACACGCTTAATATTGAGGGCGCGAAGAACGATATCCGCATCAACTGCATCTCGCCCACCGCTGCAACCCGCATGACCGAAGACGTGATCCCTCCGGAAGCTCTAGAAGCGCTTGACCCGAAATGGGTGACACCTGCCGTGCTGTTCCTTAGCTCCAAAGAGGCGCCATCCCGTACTATTCTGCTGGCTGGTGCCGGTGGATATTCCGTTGCTCGCCTCTTGGAATCGGAAGGTGTGTTTTTTGAAAACGAAGCCGACCGAACTCCGGAATCCATTCTGGCAAACTGGGAAGAAATCACCGACCTGTCCGAGGCACGCCAGATGATGACGGGTTCCGACCATGTCTCCAAAATGGTGCAGAAGGCCATGGGTAGCCCCACCGAGGTCCGCAAACAGTGAGCGAGACCGCCCATCATCACGGCTTCGACGAAGGCGCTCTCAACGAGTGGCTGACGGCCCATATCGTCGGGTTTGCGAACCTGCGCGATGTGGTGAAGTTCGGCGATGGGCAATCTAACCCCACCTATCGGCTGGATGCGGAAAGCGGTACCTACGTGCTGCGCGCCAAGCCTCCGGGAGAACTGCTGAAGTCCGCCCATGCGGTGGATCGCGAATACCGCGTGATGAGCGCCCTAGCCGACACTCCGGTGGCTGTGCCGAAGATGCTGGCGCTGGCGGGGGAGGATTCGCCCATCGGGCGCATGTTCTTCGTCATGGAACATTGCGACGGCCGCATACTGTGGGATCCGTCCTTGCCAGAAATGGACAACGAGGAACGTGCGGGAATCTACGAAGCGCAAAACGCGACGCTGGCCGCCCTGCACGATGTCGATCCGGAAGCGGTCGGCCTCGGCGACTTCGGCAAGCCGGGCGATTACTTCGCCCGTCAGACCACCCGTTGGGCGCAGCAATACGAGGCGAGTGAGGTCGATCACAACGCCCAGATGCACGAGCTGATCGCCTGGCTGACAGCGAACCTGCCGGAGGATGACGGGCAGGTCTCCATCGTCCATGGCGACTACCGCATCGACAACATGATCTTCCGCAACGACAGACCGGAGGTCATGGCCGTTCTCGACTGGGAACTGTCGACGCTCGGCCACCCGCTGGCCGATCTTGCCTATCAATGCATGCAATGGCGTCTACCAAACGCGGGCACCATGCGCGGCTTGGCAGGAGTGGACCGCACGGCGCTCGGCATTCCGACGGAAGACGAATACGTCGCCCGCTATTGCGAGCGGCGCGGTGTGACGAAGCCGGACAACTGGCCCTTCTACATCGCCTTCTGCTTCTTCCGCCTCGCCGCCATTCTGCAGGGCGTCTACAAGCGCGCGCTGGATGGCAATGCCTCCAATCCAGAGCGCGGCATTAAGATGGCCGCCGCTATTCCGCTGCTGGCCGGTGCCGCCATGCAGGAGGTGAAGAAGGCATGAGCGGCTTCGACGGCAAGACGGTTTTGATCACCGGTGCCGCAGGTGGCTTCGGTCGCGCCATGGCGAAACGCTTTGCCGACGCTGGGGCGAAGCTTGTTCTGTCGGATTACAACGAGCACGGGCTGGGTGAACTCTCCGCCACCCTCGACACGCCCCATTGGCTGCTTGCGGGCAGCGTTGGTGATGAAGACCACTGCGCCAAGACCGCCGAGCTGGCGCAGCGCGAGACCGGTCGTCTCGACATCGCGATCAACAATGCTGGCATCGGGCACATGCCAGGTAAGGCTGCCGATATCGATTCCAAACAGGCTGCCATGTGCGTTCAGGTCAACCTGATGGGCGTGTTTTTCGGCATGAAACACCAGCTGCCGCTGCTGCTGGAGACCCACAAACAGCACGGCACCATCGGCAATATTGTGAATTTCGCGTCTCTCGCGGGCATCAGCGGTGCGCCGACGCTGTCGATGTATTCCGCTGCCAAGCACGGCGTCGTGGGGCTGACGAAATCTGCTGCTCTCGATTACGCCCGCCGTGGCGTGCGCATCAACGCGCTCTGCCCCGCCTTCGCCCGCACGCCGATGGTGGAGAAGGGCATTCTCGCCGGACACAACACGCCCGAAGGCGAAGCCCACCTGACCCGCGGCATCCCCATGAAACGCCTCGCGGAGGTGGAGGAGATCGTTCAGGCCGTCGATTGGCTGGTGAGCGACGCCAACTCCTTCATGACGGGACAAGCCGTCGCCTTGGACGGTGGCACCAGCGCGATGTAAATTCGAAGACTCAAAAAGCCACAATCGAAACGGACAGCCTGTAGCAAGCAGGCACACTCTGGGAGCCACGATCATGGACCTTAACTACTCCGACGACGAACGCGCGTTCCGCGATGACATTCGCAGCTTCATGGAAACGAAACTGCCGAAGGACATTGCGCAGAAGGTCAAGACGAAGAAGAACCTGACCAAGGAAGACTACGAGCGCTGGCACGCCGCGCTGAACGAGGCGGGTTATCTGAACGCACACTGGCCGACGGAATTCGGCGGCAAAGGTTGGAACGCCATCCAGCGCGATATTTTCGATGTGGAACTGGAAGCTGCAGGCGGCCCGCGCATCGTGCCCTTTGGCCTCAATATGCTGGCCCCGGTTCTGCAGGCCTTCGGTTCGAAGGAACAGCAGGAGCACTACCTGCCGCGCATTCTTGATGGCACCGACTGGTGGTGCCAGGGCTATTCCGAACCTGGTGCCGGGTCCGATCTTGCTTCGCTGAAAACCACCGCCGTGCTGGACGAGACGGGCGAAAACTACATTGTCAACGGTCAGAAAACCTGGACCACGCTCGGCCAGCACGCCGACTGGATTTTCTGCCTCGTCCGCACCTCCAACGAAGGCAAGCCACAGGAGGGTATTTCCTTTCTGCTGATCGACATGAACACGCCTGGCGTCGAGGTTCGCCCGATCATCATGCTGGAAGGCACCCATGAGGTGAACGAAGTCTGGTTCACCGATGTGAAAGTGCCAGTTGCAAACCGTGTTGGCGAAGAGAACAAGGGTTGGACGATCGCGAAATATCTACTCGTCCATGAACGCTCCGGCATCGCTTGCGTCGGTGACGCGCTGGCTTCGCTCGATCACCTCAAGCACATCGCCAACGATCAGCAGAAGGACGGCAAGTCGCTGGCCGATGATCCGTTCTTCGCCGCCCGTATGGCCCAGATCGAAGTGGATATTTCCGCCATGCGGACTACAAACATGCGCGTTCAGCAGGCGGGCATGGAAGGCAAAGAAATCGGCCCGCAGGTCTCGCAGTTGAAGATCACCGGAACGGTGATCCGCCAGACGATCAACGATCTCACCCGCCGCGCACTTGGCCCCTACGCGATGCCCTTCGTGTCGGAGGCTCTGGAAGCCGGGTCGAACGCCGAAACCTTCGGCCCCGACTACGCCAACCCGCTGGCGGCGGATTACTTCAACCACCGCAAGACCTCGATCTACGGCGGTTCCAACGAAATCCAGCGCAATATCATCGCCAAGATGACGATGGGCTAACGGGTACGCGCGGCAGGAAAGACGAAGACAATGGACTTCAACCACACCGAAGAACGCCAGATGCTGTCCGACATGGCGGAGCGTTTCGTGCGGGAAAACCTAACGATCGAACAGCGCCACGAGGCTGCGGCCAGCGATGATGGCTTTTCCCGCGAGCGCTACGAGCAGATGGCAGAACTGGGCCTCATCGGCGCGCTGTTTCCCGAAGACGCGGGCGGCTTTGGCGGTTCCGGGTTCGACATCATCGTGGTGTTCGAGGCCGTCGGCAAAGGCCTGCTGACCGAGCCATTCCTGCCGAGCTTGTTGGCTGGAACCGCTCTGGCACGCGCGGGACGCAATGACGACGTGGAAGCCATCGCTGCCGGCGGCCTCTACGCGTTCGCCTATGGCGAACCGGCCTCGCGCTATACGCTAGAGCACGTCGGCACGACTGCGACGAAATCCGGCGACGGCTACACGCTTGATGGCAATAAGGCGGTCGTGCTGGGTGCAGCAACGGCGGACCATCTGGTTGTTTCCGCCCGCACGAGTGGCGGCACTACGGACGCCGATGGCATTTCGCTGTTCCTTGTCGACGCGAAGGCCGAGGGCGTTCACATCCGCGGCTACTCCACCGTCGACGGTTACCCGGCAGCGGAAATTGCGCTGAAGGATGTGTCCGCTGAACTGATCGGCGACGAAGGCAAAGGCATCGAGACCATTCGCGCCGTCACCGCCACAGGCGCGCTCGCCGTTTGTGCGGAGGCGCTTGGCGCGGTCGAGGTCTGCATCGACATGACCATGGACTACCTCAAGACCCGCACACAGTTCGGTCGCCCCATCGGCATGTTCCAGGCGCTGCAGCATCGCATGGTGGACATGATGGGCGAGCGCGAGCAGATCCGCTCCGCCGTCATCAACGCTGCCGGTCACCTGGATGGCGAGCAGCGCGACTGGCACGTGAGTGCTGCGAAAAATCTCGTCGGTCGCGCGGGCCGTCACATCGCCGAAGAGGCGATCCAGATGCATGGCGGCATCGCCATGACGTGGGAATATGCCGTGGCTCACTACGCCAAGCGCGTTGTCATGATCGACCATCTGTTTGGCGACACCGACCATCATCTGGAGCAGATCATAAAGCTCGGTCGCGCGGCGTAAAATCGAGTGCGTTTGGGAACGACGCACCGTTCCGCTACGTTGCAGCCAGCATGACGGACCGCCCACCGATTCCCGCGCGCCCGGCGCTGTTTCTCGACTTCGACGGGACGCTCGTGGGCTTTGCGGAAACGCCCGATGCGGTGGACGTGCCGGACAACCTTCAGCCATTGCTCGATGCCCTCTCAGCACGGTGCGACGGCGCAGTGGCCTTCGTCACGGGTCGCTCAATCGCAGGCCTTGATGCTCTGCTCGTTGGCCAGCCCCCTCATGCCGTGGGTGTTCACGGCGCGGAGTGGCGTTTGAACGGAGCGGATGTTCAGACCATTGGTGGTGAGAGCTTCGATGACGAGCGTGTGAAAGTGCGCGCCTTTGCCGATGCGAACCCGGCAATTGTCATGGAAGAGAAGTCAGCTGGTCTGACGCTTCATTACCGCCGGCAACCCGCCCTGGAAGACGACGCGGTTCTCGCATTGAAAAGCGCCTTCGCCGGGCGTGATGATTTTGAGAGCCTGTCGGGCCACATGCTGACTGAGGTTCGACGAAAGGGCGTTCACAAAGGGGCGGGTATTGACCGGTTGATGAGCCTTGCACCCTTTGAAGGCCGCACTCCTGTGTTTCTTGGCGATGATGTTACGGATGAAGACGGATTCGGTGCGGTCAACGCTCGCGATGGTGTTTCGGTTAGGATAGGCGAGGGCGACACATCAGCCAAATACCGTCTGCCCGATATCGCATCGGTCTATGAGTATCTTGAGCAAATGGTGGCATCCAGTTGAGCCGCCTCATCGTTGTCTCCAATCGCATGGGCGATCCTACCAAGCCCGCGTCCGGCGGGTTAGCGGTCGCTCTGAACGGCGCGCTGAACGCACGCGGCGGTGTGTGGATGGGCTGGAGCGGCAATCTCACTGACACAGCGCCGGGGCAGGGCGATGTTCATGTCCGCGATCACGGTCACATC
>JBCCRF010000171.1:0-6404 GCA_039208305.1 Pseudomonadota bacterium | reverse complement strand
GTGAATCAAAAGTGCGGATACGTTTACAGCATAGAACGGATCCGTTCAGCAGGTCAAACAATTGTAATTTGCCATGAACAAAACTTCCTACTTCGTGAAAGCTGCTTATCAACACTAGTAATTGGTTCCAACAAAACTTTTGCAAGTTTGTTTTACTTTGGCTCTCAGAATTTGAACACGCGGATTCGACTTTCAAAGGTCGCAGGATAACAAGTCGTGTTTTTTTAGTTTTCTAATCATTATAATTGCTTTATAATTTCGCAGAAATTGAGTTGACAGTTACCTGAGACTGCAATTGGTTAACTAGAAAAACGATTTTGAATTAAGTTGAACTTTGATCGATGTTATAAGCTGTCAAATCTGGCCAAGGGCGGCTTCCAGCGCTTTCGATTTGTCCAATTTCTTGTCCTCGACCACTTTCAGGTTCGGTACAGCCATCGTTCGATCCCTTATTTCACGCCATAGGTGCTTGTGCAATTTCCAGCAGATGTACCAATTTTGTTCTCATTCGTCAACGCAGCCTTAAACCTCTGTTTTTGATAAGTAATTCTTCTTATGTTCTAAATCCGTTCATGGTCGAAACTTCGTCCGGGAACAGACAACGAAACGGCTTCAGATGACTTGGCATCATCAGCACCAAGGGACTCGTGGTTCATGCGCAACAGGCACATGGTTAACTCGATCTTAATCTTTCTTTCGAGCCGCGGCTCGATTGACTTCAAAGAAGGGTCAACGGCAATAAATATCTCGGGGCCTATGCGATTCATACCAGTGACGACCGTCGCCGGTCGGGCTGTCGAATTCGGAAGGGTCACAATGGCAAAGACGAAGCAATGCGTTCTGGCACTGCCGATTGCGGCAATCGCTTTCGCTGCCGGACTTGGGTTCGCGCATCCAGCCTTGGCCGAAAGCATGAAGAGCGCGGTGCGGCATGCGATCAAGACCAACCCCACGGGGCTAGCAAGCGCTGCCAGCACGCGGGCAATCGCCAATGACCTCGATGCCGCGCGCAGCGAGTTCAACGCCAAGGTCGATATCTTTGGCGAGGTTGGTGCGCAGCGTGTGGACAATGAATCCTCTTTGAAGGTCACCGACAACGGCGACTGGCATACTGCGCGTCAGGTGGGGGTATCGGCAAGCTATCTTCTCTACGACGGTCACCGCCGTGCCAACCGCCTGTATCGCCAAGGCGCGCGGCTGGACGGTGCGCTTTACAGCCTGCTGTCCACGACGGAGACCGTCGCGCTTAACGCGGTCGAGGCTTATGTCGACGTGGTGCGCCATCGCAACCTGCTCCACATTGCGCGGCGCAACATTGAACGCCACTTGTCGATCCAGCGTCAGATCAATGCCCGTGTCGAAGGTGGCAAATCGCCCGCCAGCGACCGGTTTCAAATTGAGGAGCGGGTGTTCGCGGCGCGAGCAGTGCTGGTGGAAATTCAGAAGGCAAGTGCTGATGCGGTGGCCAAATATCAACGTGTGATCGGGCGTAAGCCGCACGGTAAGATGCGCATTCCAAAACTCGGCAGACTGCCGCGCAGCAAGGACGCGCTGGTGCATAGCGCAGTGGCCAACAATTATTCTGTCCAGGCTGCCGAAAAGCGGATCAACGAGAGCGAATATGCAGCTGATGAAGCTGCGGGCCAGCGCCTGCCGGAACTGGGGCTGAATGGGCGCGCTACCTGGGGTGGTGATCGTAATGGGTCCAGAGGCACGGATACCGACCTCTATGTCGGCCTGCGCCTGTCGTGGCGCCTGTATGACGGCGGGGTTCGTGATGCGCAGCTCGGTGCGGCCAATGCACGGATTACAGAAGCCCGCTTCCAGCTCGATGCGCGACGCCGCGAGGTATCGGAACTCGCGCGACGCGCATGGAACGCCTATTCCGATGGGCGCCTGCGCGCCGGTCTTCTGTCGCGACAGGTGGAGGCCAACAAGAAGATCGTTCGCAATTATCTGGAAGAATACGAACTGTCCAAGCGCAGTTTGCTTGACGTCCTCGATGGGGAGCGAGCCCTGTTCAACACACGCTTCCAACTGCAAAGCGTGAACGCTGCTTACCGCTTTGCGGCCTTCCGCATGCGCGCGACGCAAAGTCGGCTGGCTCACTTCTTCGGCGTGTCACGCAGTGCGATTGCGCCGACACCGGACGTCGAGCAGCGCCTGATCAATTCCGGGGGCGATCGCCCTTTCTCAAGCCAGCGTTTCTTCAACGTGAATATCGAGCCGCTTAAATAGCGCGAAAGGCGCTGTTTCCGGCGATCGGCAGACGCAGTGATATTTGTCATATCGCTGCGTGCTGTGCTGGTATTCTGTGCAAGGGGCTGCGCGAAGCGTTGCCGGTGAGGCAACGGTCGAGCGCTGGGCTAACTTGATGGACAATTTCGACGAGGTGAGCAGCACAGCGCCCGCGCATAGCGCCGGTGAAGGCGATGCCGCGGTGCCTGCCGTCGCCGCCTCCCCCGGCGCATCTAAAGAAGCAGCCCAAGCCGACCTGCTGCCTGCAGTAACGAAATGGCTCTCCGGTCACCACCAGATGCCCTACGCAGGCGCCGCAGTTTTGCGGAATGTCCCTGCTGATTACGCGACCCGCGGTGAAGACATGCTGCCACGCATGCTGGCGAATGTCGGCCTGCAGGCGTCACTGGTAAGGAGAAAGCTTAAGGCCATTCCCGATGCTGTGTTGCCCTGCGTTGTGTTTGCCAAAGATGGAAATCCGCTGATCGTCACCGCTTTCACCAACAAGGGCCGCGACGTGATGGTGGTCGATCTGGCCGAGGGCGATTTTGAGACGGAGATACCGCGCCGCAAACTGCAGCGGCGTTTGAACGGAATTGCAGTCTTCGCGACCCGCTCTCCGGACATCGCAGCGTCGATGACCAACACGCGCTACTCCGCCCTGCACCGCGACACGTCGCACTGGCTGTGGGGGCCGATCCGCAAGAACCGCGGCGCATGGGGGCAGATCCTGGTGGCGGCGCTTGGCATCAACATATTGGGCCTCGCGCTGCCGATCTTCGTCATGAATGTCTATGATCGCGTGATCCCAAATCTCGCCATGACGACACTGTGGACGCTGGCTCTGGGCGTCGCGATCGCCCTGGTTCTCGATCTGCTGTTGAAAGTGCTGCGGACCACGGTGCTTGAGCGAACCGGGCGAAGGGTCGATCTCAAGATTGCCTCTACCCTCTTCCAGCAAGCGCTATCGGTGAAGCTGTTAAAACGGGAGGGAAGTGCTGCGAGTCTCGCCAGCCAGATCCGCGATTTCGAGGCAGTGCGCGAGTTCTTCTCGTCCTCAAGCTTCGTGGCCATGATAGATGTGCTGTTCATCGGCATATTCGTTGCTGTGTTGTGGATGATCGTCGGACCAATCGCCATCGTCCCGCTTTTGGCGGTGCCGGTGGTCATCGTGCTGGCGCTGGTGGCGCAGGCACCTATCGGCAAGTCGATCACGCAATCGCAGAACCTCGCGGCCAAGAAAAACCTCGTCCTCATCGAAACTCTGTTGGGCATGGAGACTGTGCGCAGCGTCAATGGTGAAGGGGTGATGTTGCGAGAATGGGAAGACGCAACGGCGGCTTCCGCGCGCATCAACGGCAAGACGCGCTTCTGGTCGAACTTCGCCATCACCTCCACCATGATGGTTCAGCAAGGTGTGAGCGTCCTCATCATTCTGTGGGGTGTTTATCTCGTGGCCGAAGGGAGCATCACGGTAGGTGGTCTGATAGCGGCAAATATCCTTGCCGGGCGGGTGCTTGCCCCACTTGGCAACATTTCACAAACACTGGTGCGGGCGCAGCAGGCGATGAAATCGCTGGGCGCCATCTCGCGCTTCATGGCGCTCGACGTGGAAGGTGATGGCGACCTGAAGCCGGAGCTGACCGTTCGCAAGGGCGCGGTGCAGATGAAGGACGTATCCTTCACCTACCCCGGCGCGCAAAAACCAGCGCTGCAGAACGTGAATTTCGCCGTTGAACCGGGGCAGACTATCGGACTGCTTGGCCGTGTCGGATCTGGTAAAACGACGTTGGGCAAGCTGTTCGTCAATCTGGTGCAGCCCGACAGCGGATTGATCCTCGTCGATGGTCACGAGATCGGACAATATGATCCTGCAGTGCTCAGAGAAGGAATCGGGTATCTGCCGCAGGACCCTGAAATCTTTACCGGAACCATTCGCGAGAACATTCTTCTCGGCCGCCCCAATGCTCCGGAAGAAGCGATCAATGAAGCGCTCTATTTCGCTGGGATGGACCATTTTATCGCTGAAAATCCCGAAGGTTTGGCGCAATTCGTCGGCGAGAAGGGCAACCGGTTGTCGGGCGGACAGCGGCAGGCCATCGCACTGGCGCGCCTGCTGTTATGCAAACCGAAGATGCTGTTCCTCGACGAACCGACAAACGCGATGGATTCCGTGACTGAAACGCTGGTGGTGCAGCGCATGAAGGAGTTGCAGAAGAAGGGGGTGACCATGGTCATCTCCACCCATCGCAATTCCATTGCAGCGGTGGTGGACCGGCTCTGCGTTCTGGAGGCCGGACGACTGATTGCCAATGGTCCACGCGAAGCGGTGCTGACGGAGTTGCGCAAAAACGCGCAGGCAACATCACCCGTGGGGGCTGGCTAGATGTTCGGCAGTTCCCTCGACGATCAGTTCATCAACCGCAGTGCGGCAGTCGATTCCGCGCATCGCTCGCGAGGTGCTTGGCCGGTGATCGTCATCGTTCTGCTGGGCATCGCAGCTTTCGTGACCTGGGCATGGTTCTTCGAAATTGAGGAACGCACCAGCGGTCAGGGCCGTGTGATCCCATCCAGCCAGTTGCAGGTGGTCCAGTCGCTGGAGGGCGGGATCGTGCGGGAAATCCGCGTCGCGAGCGGTGAGTTGGTAGAAGCCGGTCAGGTGCTGATGACCATCGACGATACGGGTTTCTCCTCCACCCTTGGCGAATTGACGAGCAAGCGGCAGGCCCTGCTCGCTGAACAGATGCGATTGCGAGCGGAGGCGCGCGGTGACGAGGAACTGAACTTTCCGGAAGACTTTGCGGCAGAAAACGCAGCACTCGTTGCAGGCGAAATGGAAGTCTTCCGTTCCCGCCGTCGCCAGCTGGAGGCCGAAATAGAAGTCCTTGACGATCGCCTGATCCAGCGTCGCGCGGAACTGGAAGAGGCTCGCGCGAGGCAGGTGAAACTGACCACCACAGCCGAACCATTGCGCAAAGAAACCGAGCTGACCCGCCGCCTACTGCGGCGCGGAGTCGTACCGGAAGTGGAGTATCTCCGGCTGGCCAGCCGAATAGCGGAGATCGATGGCGACATCGCCGTTGCGGAAGCGCAAATTCCGAAGCTGGAGGCGGCGATCTCCGAGGCCGAGAAGCAGATTGTATCGACGCGCAACACTTACAAACTGGCGGCGAATGAACGTCTCGCAACGCTTCAGGGTGAATTGGCGGTGCTCCAGCAGACAGAAGTTGGGGCGGAAGACCGCGTCTCCCGCACGCAGCTGCGCTCTCCAGTGCGCGGCGTCGTCAACAAAGTGAACATCGCAACAGTAGGTGCCGTGGTGCAGCCGGGTGCGCCGCTGGTGGAGGTGGTGCCTTCAGAAGACGGATTGCTGGTGGAAGCCTCCATCCGACCGCAAGACGTCGCCTTCATCCGCGTCGGGGGCAAGGCCTCAGTGAAGCTGACGGCCTATGATTATCTCATCTACGGTGCGCTTGATGGAGAGGTGACAAGGATCGGTGCCGACTCGATCACTGACCAGAACGGTGAGCAGTTCTTCCAGATCACGGTGAAGACCGAAAAAAACCACTTGGGAGATGACCCCACACGCAACCTCATCAGCCCTGGAATGGTGGCATCGGTCGACATCCAAACCGGCACCAACACAGTGCTGACATACCTGTTGAAGCCCGTGCTTCGGGCGCAGGCAGAGGCGCTGCGGGAGCGATAGAGCGGGTCAAACTTCATTTGACCCGTGAGGGAGGCAAGTGCCAACCCGGCGCTCATGCGCCGCACCAGCGTAGCGAAGGCCGCTAGGCCGACAGCGTGAGCACAAGCAAAAAACGAGAACGTATCTATCGAAGATGGATACGTTTTGGGCGCTACTTAGACGTCGCCGAATAGACGCCATCCCAAGCCTGCCCCGGCGGGTTGGACGAGAACTCAGCAATGCGTGTTTCATAAATGAAAGTGTAGTCCTCCAGATCGAGGCGAAGATCCTCATCAATCTCCCTAATCAGTTCGAGGCTGGCGCTTGCTGTCTCCCAATCCTGCTTTCGATAGGCGGTCAGCATGTCGGCATTGTGCCGCGCGAGTTCGGCGAATTTCTCTTGAGCCAACAACTCTTCGTCACCGAGCAGGCCATCGATGTGCTCCGGCTCCTGTGTGCCTTTCACGCGGATGAGGTC
>JBCCRF010000170.1:0-6441 GCA_039208305.1 Pseudomonadota bacterium | reverse complement strand
CCGATGGCACGGGCGTTTCCGTGTCTGTCGCCAGTTTCACTCGGACCCGCAGGTTCTGGCGCGGCGATAGCAGGTGGTAGACGATGTCGAAACGCTGGCGGCGCTGGGGGTAATCCACGGCGCACATGTCGATGAAGCAGATGAAGCTCGTCTGCACGTCATCGCGCAGAAAGCGCAGCACTGCGTGAACATTGCTCGCCGTTGTGGTGAGCGTCAGCTCATCAAACTCGATAGCGGAGCCATCAAGTTCATTCTCGAGCTCGTCATCGAGGTAGGCTTTCAGGTCGGGAAGGTCTGCGACAGCCATGGATTAACGCTCGATTGTGCCGGTGCGGCGAATTTTCTTTTGAAGCAGAAGTACGCCATATAGCAGCGCTTCCGCAGAAGGCGGGCAACCTGGAACGTAGATGTCCACTGGCACGACCCGGTCGCAGCCGCGCACAACACTGTAGCTGTAATGGTAGTAGCCGCCCCCATTGGCGCAGGACCCCATGGAAATGACATAGCGAGGCTCCGGCATCTGGTCGTAAACCTTGCGGAGTGCAGGCGCCATCTTGTTGGTCAGCGTACCGGCGACGATCATCACGTCCGACTGGCGAGGTGAAGCACGCGGGGCGATCCCGAAACGCTCGGAATCGTAGCGCGGCATGGACATCTGCATCATCTCAACGGCACAGCAGGCCAACCCGAACGTCATCCACATCAGCGAGCCGGTACGTGACCAATTGATGAGGTCATCGGTTGTGGTGACGATGAATCCCTTGTCTGCCAATTCATTGTTGATCTGACCGAAGAACGGATCATTCTGCCCGACAGGCTTTCCCGTTGCAGGGTCAAGAACACCCTTCGGTGTCGGGGCAATCAAGGTGGCGGAAGCGTTGCTCATGCTCTGCTTTCTGTGTTGGGAAACAGGGTGGCGAGTGGGATCAGTCCCACTCCAGCGCGCCCTTTTTCCATTCGTAAATGAAGCCGATCGTCAGGACGGCCAAGAACAGCATCATCGACCAGAAGCCGAACCAGCCCAGCGTTCCGAAGCTCACCGCCCATGGAAACAGGAACGCCACTTCCAGATCAAAAATGATGAACAGGATTGCGACCAGATAAAAGCGCACATCAAACTTCATGCGGGCGTCATCGAAGGCGTTGAAACCGCATTCGTAGGCGGACAGTTTTTCGTCGTCCGGCGCGCGGTGCGCAATGATGAACGGGGAGATCAGCAGCGCGAGGCCGATGAACAGGGCGACGCCCATAAAAATGAGCACCGGCAGATAAGAATACAGGAGGTCTTCCATGCAAACGGCTCCAAGATTTGCTGTATGCAGCGGTAAACGATGGCCACTAAACGTGCAAGTCAGCCGGAGGTCGCACTCGGTAAATTGAGGCGCTTGCCGCCAATCAAACCAAGCACGAGAAAAGCGAACTTGCACGGGCGAAAGTCGCTTGACTTGTCACCACTGGCTTCGTACTCCGTGCCCCGACCTCGGAGAGCGCTGGCGCCCTTCGGAAGGGGCCCATTGGTCCCAGCCCACGCGGGTGTAGCTCAGTTGGTTAGAGTGCCGGCCTGTCACGCCGGAGGTCGCGGGTTCGAGTCCCGTCACTCGCGCCACTTTCCCGACTGGCGGAAGGTGGAGGCATGAGGATCGTTTGACGATCCGCAGGGCGATTAGCTCAGTTGGTAGAGCGCTTCGTTTACACCGAAGATGTCGGCAGTTCGAGTCTGTCATCGCCCACCATTTGCATCGGCAAATGGTGGTTTGCTTCGCGCTCACGCAGATTGGCCTTGCCAATCGCTCCGCAAGTGCATTGAGCCCGTGCGCCGGGCAGCTCTTCACCGTCTTAGAATCACGTTAGGGTCAATGAGAAATCCGCCCCGAGGAAGGCGATCTGCCACCTATATGGTCAAATCTTCTGCGATCATCAGCGAATTGCCGTCCGGGTCGGCAAAAGCTGCGACTTTGACCATCCCTTCCACATGGATCGTGTCGCCATCAAATTCGATCCCTGCCACTTCCAACGCCGTGCGGGCGGCCTCGCAATCCGCAACGCCAAAAACCGGCATCGTGTTCGACGGTGTCAATTCGACCGAGTCCGCCAGCCCAATCGTTACGCCGGGTGTGTTGGTGGAAAGCTCTGTCCAGCCAACTTCTTCCGCAGAGTAGATTTCTTCGAAACCAAGATGCTGCTTGTACCACGCGGCAGTGGCCGCACGGTCTCGCACGTTGAATGAAATGGTGATCGTATCGTCGGGCGAAATGGTCGGCATCGGGCACCTTGCAGGCTGTATTATTCAATAGTAACTATATTAAATGGACAAAATTGATATCGTCAACATCTGCGCCCGGGGCTGGAGCCTGCCCTTTCTGGTGGCGATGTTGCGCGGCGAGAATGGGCGCATGTCGATGCTTGCCAGCGCGCTTGGGTGCAGCCGCGGCGCTGCACGCGATACGCTTCTGCATCTGCTCGAACACGAACTCGTGCAGCGACATGGCGGCGTCGGACATCCACTGCGACCGGAATTCCATCTGACTGAGAAAGGCCGCCTATTGGCCGCGTGTCTGGAGCCAACCATGCCGCATGTGGCTGATCAGGCAATTTCGCTGATCCGACTGAAGTGGAGCCTGCCAATTCTTGTCACGCTCGACGAACCTTTGCGCTTCAACAGCCTCGCGCGGCAACTCCCACAGTCCACCGATCGAGCGCTGTCGCAAACGTTAGGTCGGCTGGAAAACGCGAGTTGGGTCCATCGAAGAGTAGACGCCGCCTCGCGGCCGGTGGCGGTAGAATACAGCGCAGCAGGTCGTGGCGCGAAAATCGGCGATGGCCTACGTGAAGCGCTGACTGCCTAGTCGACGGCACGCGCCTTTAATCGCTTAGCAAAGGCATTGAGCGCGGTCCCGCTGCCCATGTCGTGTTTCGCCAATACTTTCTGCACCGCAACCATGCACTCGTCACGGATGGCTTCAAGTTCTCGGACGGTCTTGCCACACGTCTGCTCAGCGGTGCCTTCGACGAAACGGTCGATGATTTCGTCAGTTAACTGCGGTGCTTTCAGATGCGTCCAGGGCCATTCAAGCGCGGGGCCAAACTGTTCCATGAAATGGCGTGCCCCGCCCTTGCCGCCAGCTATCATGTAAATCTGGTTCATCCCCATGATCGACCAGCGCAGGCCGGGTCCATAGACGATGCTCTCATCCAATTCTCCCGTCGTGGCGATGTCATCATTGAGGGCATGAAGAATTTCACGCCACATGGCCTCCTGCAGACGATCGGAAATGTGACCAGGGACTTCCCGCTTTACCATGAGCGCGTGCATGCCGATGGAAAGATAGAATTCCTTGGCCGCTGATTTTGTGTCGTCGGAAGTCTCCGAGCCGCCAACGATCTCCACAAGCGGACAGAGGTAGACAGGATTAAAGGGATGGCCGACCAAAAAGCGCTCCGGGTATGCCAACCCCTGTTGGATTTCACTCGGCATGAAACCAGATGTACTTGAAGCGATGATGATATCCGGCGGGGTCGCTTCGGCAATTGGGGCTAGGGCACTCCGTTTGATGGCAAGATCTTCAGGCACATTTTCCTGAATCAGATCGGCAGCTTGGGCCATTTCCATCGCATCGAGCGTGAAGTGGAGCTTTCCCCGTTCAGGTAGCGGAAGCCCTTCCGTCAATTCATCGAGCGGGCTGCGGGCATTCTCAACCGCACTGCGTATCCAATCTTCCATGGCGGGATTGGTGTCGGCAGCGATGACATCGATCCCGGCATGCATCGCCCGCGCGGCCCAGCCACCACCGATAACGCCAGTGCCGAGCAGACCGAGGGTTTTAACCTGACGCATTTGAAGCTCTCCCAAACGAAACTGAGGGACGGTCGGACTTAGGGCCCTTTGTGTCCAGTAAGAAATTCTGGGCTCGCACTTTGTCTACCGCGCTTCAGTTCGCCGTCAGATCATACCGAATGAGGCTCTGATTCTGGCTTCGAGACTGGACCACAAATCGCGATCTGCATTTTCGATCTCGGCATTCTTCGCGAGAACTCGGTCGCCGGAGATGTCGTTTTCTTGCCAGCTGTTCGGCTCAGATGCGAGATTTTGCAAAACCGGGCAAACGCGATCCATCGCTTTTGCGAAAACTGCCTCTGGCGAGGCGCGGTTCTCGAACTCATGCCAAAGGTCCAGCAACTCCACGCCCAAAGGCTCTGGCAACGAGCCGAAGATGCGGGCCGCAGCGCGAGCTTCATCGTCCGCTACCGCCGACCGGGCCGCTTCGTCGTAAACGAAAGTATCGCCAGTATCGATCTCCACGATGTCGTGGATCATCAGCATCTTGAGTACGCGCAACGCATCGAGTTGTGGTGGCATGAAAAGAAGCGCGGCCATGGCAGTCTGCCACGAGTGTTCGGCCGAGTTCTCCAGACGCTCCTGCCCCACCGGGCGGGTGCGGCGTAGAACTGCTTTCAGCTTTTCCATCTCCAACAGGAAACTCAGCTTGGCTTCGATGTCGCTCATGCTTACCCCTCGAACGAAAAACCCCGCGCCGGTTTCAGCGCGGGGTTCTCGAATTCCAAAGCGCGCGTCACGCGCTCATGCAGCACCTAGCTGTTGATCTTGTCTTTCAGACCTTTGCCGACCTTGAAGCGGGCGACGTTGGCGGCTGCAATTTCAGTCTGCGCGCCGGTCTGCGGATTGCGGCCCATGCGAGCTTCGCGACGAGTGACGACGAAATTGCCAAACCCCAGCAGACGCACTTCTTCGCCGTCCTTCAGCGCGTCGGTCACGGAATCGATGAACGCTTCCAGCGCGGCACCGGCCTGATCCTTTGTCATGTCGGCCTTGTCGGCCATTGCGGAGATGAGTTCCTGCTTGTTCATGGTGTTATCCTTCTAGACGGGCGCTACGTTTAGCTTGGCCGCAAATTGTGAGGCCGCATATGTGCCAGTTTCGATGGCTCGCGGCGAGGGAAAAACCCGGTAAAACAAGGCATATCAGTCGATTTCGATGCAAAAAGCCCGCCAATCTGAAATTAGGACAGATAGGCGGGCCAATGAGTGCGGCGAAATTGCCTAGAACGTCAATGAGCGACGTGGGGCGATTCGTCAGGTGCTTTCGCAGCCAGTGCAGCCGCTTCGGCCGCTGCCTCATCCCATTCCACGGCCTCTGGCATGCTCACCAATGCATGAGGCAGAACTTCATCGAGATGGCTTACGGGGATGATCTCCAACGCGTCTTTCACGTTGTCGGGAATCTCCGCCAGATCCTTCGCATTGTCTTCGGGGATCAGCACTTTGGTGATGCCACCGCGCAGGGCAGCAAGCAGCTTCTCCTTCAGGCCACCGATCGGAAGTACGCGGCCGCGCAGGGTAATCTCGCCGGTCATGGCAATGTCCTTGCGCACAGCGATCCCGGTCAGCATCGACACGATAGCGGTTGCCATTGCCGTACCTGCAGAAGGGCCATCTTTCGGGGTCGCCCCTTCCGGAACATGGACATGGATATCGCGCTTGTCGAAGAGCGGCGGCTCAATGCCGAAATCGACTGAACGCGAACGCACGTAGGATGCGGCTGCGGAAATCGATTCCTTCATCACGTCTTTCAAGTTGCCCGTAACGGTCATCTTGCCCTTGCCCGGCATCATGACGCCTTCGATGGTCAACAATTCACCACCGACTTCCGTCCATGCGAGACCAGTCACCACACCGACCTGATCGTTTTTATCGATCTGGCCAAACCGGAAGCGTTTGACTCCGAGGTAATCGTCCAGATTGTCCTCAGTGACCTCAACCTTCTTGACCTTGGTCTTGAGGATTTCGGTCACCGCCTTGCGGGCGAGAGTGGCGAGTTCACGTTCAAGGTTACGAACGCCAGCCTCACGGGTGTAGAGGCGGATAACGTTCAGCAGCGCCTCGTCTGTAATCTCCAACTCCTTCTCCTCAAGCGCGTGGTTCTTCACGGCTTTGGGGATCAGGTGACGGCGGGCGATCTCGACCTTCTCATCTTCGGTGTAGCCGGCGATGCGGATGATCTCCATGCGGTCTAGCAGCGGCCCCGGTATGTTGAGCGAATTCGCCGTGGTGACGAACATCACCTGCGACAGGTCATAGTCGACCTCAAGATAGTGATCGCCAAACGCATTGTTCTGCTCAGGATCGAGCACCTCAAGAAGCGCCGATGATGGGTCACCGCGGAAATCCTGACCCATCTTGTCAATCTCATCGAGCAAGAAAAGTGGGTTCGATTTCTTCGCCTTCTTCATCGACTGAATGACCTTGCCGGGCATCGAGCCAATGTAAGTGCGACGGTGACCGCGGATCTCGGATTCATCGCGCACCCCACCGAGCGACATCCGAACGAACTCGCGTCCCGTCGCTTTCGCGATGGATTTGCCGAGCGAGGTTTTACCGACGCCGGGCGGTCCAACGAGGCAGAGAATTGGGCCCTTGATGGAT
>JBCCRF010000169.1:0-6442 GCA_039208305.1 Pseudomonadota bacterium | reverse complement strand
GGCGCGGTGCCCGGAGGTGAAAGCCAAACGGTAACAAGGATGGCGGCGATGAAGACCGCACCTGCTAGCCACAGCGGCGACGCCTCCAAGCGCTTTGTAACCCGCTCCGCCAACAGGCGTGGACCGAACTGGAAGGCGAACGGCACGAGCAAGACCACCAGCGTGAACCAGGTGAGCTCACCGACATCGACTGTGAACTCTGACAGTCCCGCGAAGTAGCTTATGGACGTTTCGAGATCGGTCGCGCGGAAGAAAATCCATGCGGCGCAGACGACATGGAAGGTCACCAGCCAGCCAAGCAGCCGCTTTGCACCGGTTCCACCGCTCCAGCCAAGCGCCCGTTCTATCGCCAGCCATGCGCCGTGTAACGTGCCCCAGATCAGGAAATTCCAAGCAGCCCCGTGCCACAGCCCACCCAGCACCATGGTGGCGAGAAGATTGCGGTATGTCTTCCACGTGCCGAAGCGCGACCCGCCCAGCGGGATGTAGAGATAGTCCCGCAGCCATTGCGACAGCGAGATATGCCAGCGCCGCCAGAAGTCCTGCAGCGAGGCCGCGCGGTAAGGCTGGTCAAAATTCTTCTGAAAGTGGAAGCCCAGCAGCGCGGCTGTGCCGATGGCGATGTCGCTGTAGCCGGAAAAATCGCAGTAAATCTGCATCGCATAGCCATAGACGCCGATCAGCAGCATCAGGCTCGATTGCGATCCGGGATCGAGAAACACCGGGTCCACCAGATCGACGGCGAGGTAATTCGCCACCACCATCTTCTTGAAGAGGCCGAAGGCGATGAGCGTGAAACCGACGGCGACTGCCGCCCGCGTCAGTTCCGCCCGTCGCTCCAGCTGCGGCAGGAAATCGGCTGCGCGCACGATCGGCCCGGCAACCAGCTGCGGAAACAGCGCGATGTAGAGCAGCACGTCCAGCGGGGCGCTGCGCGGCTTCACCTGACGGCGGTAGACATCGACTACGTAGGAGATCGCCTGAAAGGTGAAGAAAGAGATTCCCACCGGCAGCACGATCTGCATGAAGGGCAGATCACGCTCCAGCCCCAGCGCGAATAGGCCGTCCTGAAGGCTCTGCAGGAAGAAGCCGTAATACTTGAAAAAGCCGAGGATGGTGAGCAGCGCCACAACCGCCAGAGCCACGGCCCAGCGCTTTGGCGCATCGCGTTGTGCCAAACCCGCCGCCCAAGCCACCAGCGAGGCCAGCAGCAGCAGGAAACAGAAGCGCCAGTCCCACCAGCCGTAAAAGACATAACTCGCCCCCAGGAGCAGCCATTTGCGCGCGGTCTCCCGATCCCGCAACGCCCATGCGGCGGCGAAGACGAGCGGAAAGAAGATCGCAAAAGTCGGCGTGGGAAAGAGCAAGCGGGCGTCGAACTCAACAGGATGGGCGAAGCGCCACGGCACCCTGCCCTCGCCTCGTGTTCCCCTTCATGCGCTCACGTTAGCAGCCCGAGCGGTGACTGCGAAGCAATACTAATTCTGCGCGACTTTCACGCTGTCGCCAATCAAAAAGGCAGCGAAGGCGTTGGCAGAACGGGCATAGCCTCGTGATGTCAGATGCACCCGGTCCTTCGATGCGAGGCGCTTCGATGCCCATTCGTTGATGGCGCAACGACCGCCCATGGCGTCCGACCAGTCCCAGTAAGCAGCGTTCTGCTTCTTCGCCATTTGTTGCACGGTCTCACGCAGCGGCCCAAGACGACGGGGCTCCTTCCAGCCACCACCGCAATTCACGCCGCGCCCCTTGCGGCGCAGACCGGAGGCGGCACCGATATAGACCAGATCGGCCTGCGGTGCAGCGTCGGCGAGAGACTGCATGAAAGCGCTGCCGCGACGGGCGTAGCGCTTTAGATCGAGATTATCGTTGAAACCTTCATTGGTGCCGTAGCCGTAGACGATCAGGTCAGGCGCGATGGCCTTTACGTCGTTCGCCACCAGCCTCGGGTCGAAGCGGCGGGTGATGGCTACCGTTGCGCCGATCAGGCCAAAATTCACGTAACGCACGCCGGGCGTGTTGCGCCCCGTCGCCCAGGACAGCACCTCGATGCGTGAACCGCCGCCACCGCGCACTTCCAGCTCGCTACCGCGCGCATCGATTCGGAACGTCTTGGACCCGGCGCTGGCCGCGCGGGCGTCGAATGTCTTCTCCACGCCACCGGCGGAGAGCGTCACCCGCCCCTGTGACGGGCCGGAGACCACCGTCACCTGCGCCCAGTCGAAGGCGCCATTCTGGCTCACCAAGGTCATCTTGGCCCTTGAGGACCGTGTGGCGACGGAGACGCCGGACAGGCCGAAGCGTTGCTCTTTCACGCGAAGCGCCGTGCGGGCCTTCCATGATCCACTCGACGTCATCTTCACCTGATCAGCGACACCGTATTTGAACGCTCTGGCCGGAATGACCGTGCCGCGACCAGCATTGCCGTACTCGTTCTGCAGCGCCCGGCGAATGCCGCGGGTGAAGGAATCGGAAGCCACATGGCTGTCGCCAATATGGAGCACAGTGACAGGTTTTGTTCGGCTGCCAGACTTTAGACCGGCCAGTTTCGCACGGAAGCGAGCGAGAGGCTTGCCGCTTTGGCGGGTGGCGATCTCCGGCTCATCCTTGGGCGGTCTTGTTGATGCAATTGCGTCGGTCGCACGTTGTGCAGGCGGTTTCAATTCGGTTGGACCAAGAGATGCCACTACTGTTGGCTTCGGCGTCACCTTAGGCTTCGGCTCCGCCTCGCGCTGCGCGGCCAGAATGGATTGGCTCTGCTCACGCAACCCATCTCGGGCCGTGCGGATGGCGCTGGCTCGCTGCGTCGGCGTGGCGGTAGGAATTCTGGATTCGATCGGCCGGTTCTGCGCCACATTGGCGAAGGGCGAGTTCACCTTGCTCTGCCCTGCCTGCTGGCAGCCCACCAAGAGACCGACGCCTGTCACGCTGACGAAAGCGGCTGCGAGTTTCAGGCTGAAAACCGCGTATCGGCGCATGAAGGAGACCTGCTGAACGATGGGTGGGCCGTCGACGCGGACAAATCCACGCCTTAACGAAAGCTAACCGAACAGCATTAATGAAATGCGACCGAGGAGTGATGCGCCCCGAATTGGGGCCGTTAGTTGGATGCGGTCAGGGCTGCGATATCGGCCTTGATAGCATCGTTCACAATTCCGGCGAAAATCAGATAGCCATCGGGCGTGAAATGCACCCCGTCGCGATTGCGGATTTCGCGCATCTTGCCATCCTCGCCCTTGTGGAACGGGCTGAATTCTCCATTGGCTCCGGCAAGCGGCGTCCATGTGTCGACGAATTTTACGCCGGCCCGCTTCGCGACGTCGGCCAGAATGCCATTCACAAATACGTAGTCCTTCGGGTAACTCTTCTTCGACACGATTGGGATGCCAGTCCAGTAGACGGTGAGGCCGGCGCCCTTCAAATCATCGACCAGCGCCGTTGCGCGGGCGATGTAACGCTCCTTCCACCCATCGGTCGGGTAGTGGTGTTTCCGCCCTTTTTCACGGATCGATTGCAGATCGTTCAAGCCCAGGTGCACAATGGCGATATCGTATTTTCCGGAACGCGCGATCTTCCGCGCTGACTTGTTCCAGTCGTAACGGTCTGACCGCACGAGACCGGTGTTGACCTTCGACTTTTTCACCGTACGGAACGTGTCGTCATCCTTGTTCAGCCGCGTCAGCCCTTGATGCAAACCATCCGCCAGCGAGTCACCAATAATGACGATGTCATAGATGCCGTCCGCAGGCTTAGCGGTCATATAAGGCGAGGCGATCTCGGGCGCCGCAGTTTCGGAGGCGGACACAACGACAGGAAATGAAATAGCGATGGCGCAAACGGAAGCGCGCAGCAGCTTAGCAAACATGATGGTTCCCTCGAACGATCAACGGATGGGGCTGTCTTGCTGCCCCTATGCGCAAATTACTGTGACGAACCGCACAGGATCAACGTCGCAAAGGTGACGTTTGCGTTTAGGCAGACGCTGTTGCGCGATTGCACTCGTCGACAATGATGGCGGCGATGGTGGCGCAATCGCTCTCATCGAAGGTCAGCGGCACACGGATATCACAGGTGCGCGACAGCACCTCGCGGGTCTTCGGCAAATCCTGCGGAACACCGAGATATTCCCAAGAGTCGTAACGACTTGTGAACGCCGCGGGCTTGTCTGCACCAAACCATTTCACGTCAACGCCACGCTGAGCACAAGCGGCAATGAAATCTGGAAATTGCTCCTTATTCAGCGCCGGGCGGAACTGCAGCGATGAGCCGACATAATGCTCATGCTCCCGCCGCACTGGCATGGTGATGGCATTGCTCTTCCGAAGGCCCCGGTCGAGAGTACGATAGAGCACGTTCCAGCGTTCAACCTTCTCATCAAGCGTGGCCAACTGCGCCCGCGCGATGGCGGCGCGAAGATTGTCCATGCGGCCGGAATAGTTGGGTGTCGCGGTGCGGATGCCATCATAAGCGGCTTCATCCGGCCCTGCGCCATGGCTGCCATAGAGCATGTAAGAGCCGGACATGACCGTGGCGCGGGCGGCGATCTGCGGATCGTTCGTCGTCAGCAAACCGCCTTCGCCCGTGTTGATGTGCTTGTAGGTCTGCAGCGAAAAGGCCGCCACGTGGCCAAAATTGCCGGAACGAATGCCCTTCCACCGCGCGCCCATCGTGTGGGCGCAGTCCTCAATCATCGTGATGCCGTGGCGCGTGCAAATCTCCCCCACAGCATCCATGTCGGCGATGTGCCCGCGCATGTGTGAGAGCATGAGAAACTTCGCGCCGGACGCCTCGGCTTTGGCCTCGAGGTCAGCGATGTCGATGTGCCAATCCTCGTCGATTTCCACGAACAATGGCACACCGCCCGCATTGTGGATCGCCCCCGGCACCGGTGCGAGCGTATACGCGTTGGCGAGCACCGTGTCGCCCGGCTTCAACCCCGCCGCCTTGAGCGCGACGGCCAGCGCGTAGCCGCCGGACGCACAGGCCAGCGCGTAGTCCACGCCCTGCCAAGCCGCATATTCCGCTTCCAGCGCGGCTGCCTCTGAGGTTTCCCCTGGCAGCGTGTTGTAGCGGTGCAATCGTCCCGTCCGGAGAATGTCACCTACCCGCGCGATCGTCGCCTCGTCGATCGGCTCCTGCTGAGTGAAGGGTTTGTCGAACCGCACGCTCACAGCGACAGCCCGTAGAGCGTGGAGTATTTCGCTTCCAGGTAATCCAGCAGCGGTTCACTAGAGACCCGTTGGCCGGACGCCTGTTCCATTAGGTCGGCTGGTTCCAGCAAGCTGCCTTTGGAATGCACGCGCTCCCGCAGGAAGGCGAGGATGGCGGAGGTATCGCCGGCCGCAATCTGCTCATCAAGATCGGGCACCGTTTCACGCAAAGCGAGGTTCAACTGTGCAGCGTAAATGTTGCCCAGCGAATAGGTGGGGAAATAACCGAACAGGCCCACCGACCAATGCACGTCCTGCAGCACGCCATGAGCAGCATCTGGAACAGCCAGACCGAAATCGCGCTCGAAGCGCTCATTCCACGCGGCCTCCAGATCATCCACCTCCAGCGTGCCACTTATCAGATCGCGCTCCAGTTCAAATCGTAGCAAGACATGGAGATTGTAATGCACCTCGTCAGCCTCGGTGCGAATGAAACCGGTCTCGACGCGGTTGATCGTGGCGTGGAAAGCGTCTTCATCCACCAATCCGCCATTGCCGAGATGCTCCTCGAAATGCGGGAAGAGCCAGCGGCAATAGGCATGGCTGCGGCCGATCTGGTTCTCCCAAAGCCGGGACTGGCTTTCGTGCACGCCCATGGACACATGTGTCCCCACCGGCGTCAGCACATGCTCTCGCGGCAGGCCTTGCTCGTAGAGAGCATGCCCCACCTCGTGCTGCGTAGAATATAGACAGCCCAAGGGATCCGCTTCGTCCAAGCGCGTTGTGATGCGGCTGTCATCCATCGTGCCGCTGGAGAAGGGGTGCACGGATAGATCGAGCCGCCCGGCCTCGAAATCGTAACCCGCGTTCAGCGCCATCAGCCGCGCCAGTTCCATCTGCCCGCCGGTGGGGAATGTGCCGCTCATCTCAGGCGCTTGACGACCACTTTCCGCAATCGTCTGGCGCAGAGCTGAAAGGCGTGGGCGCATACCCTCTAACAGTGGCGAGAGAACATCAACGGTCATACCTGGCTCGAAGTCCGCCAGCAGCGCGTCGTAGGTGCTCTGACCCGGCGCCGCGATGGCGGCCGCTTCTTCGCGCTTCAGCGCAATGATGGTCTTCAGTTCCAGCGCAAAATCCTCAAAGCGGTTGGCCTTGCGGGCGGCGGCCCAGACGCCCTGTGCTCGTGCCGTCGTACGGGCCAGGTCTTCCGCAAGCTTGGCTGGTACCTTTGAATCGCGGTCATAGGCCCGCCGGATGAGGCGCAGATTGGCAGTCTGCACGTCGTCAAG
>JBCCRF010000168.1:0-6488 GCA_039208305.1 Pseudomonadota bacterium | reverse complement strand
GCCATCATGTCGAACGACTATCGCGACTACCCCGCCGACGCCCCGCCGCGCATGCTGGAGTTCGCCGCGAAATACGGCTTCACCTTCCCCTATCTGGTGGATGAGGACCAATCGGTGGGCAAAGCCTACGGAGCGGTCTGCACGCCGGATTTCTTCGGCTTCGACGGCAAGGGAACCCTGCAATATCGCGGGCGGCTGGACGATGCCCGTATGGGCGACGCCACCAACCGCACGCCGGAACTGCTGAACGCCATGCGGATGATCGCGGAAACGGGGCAGGGGCCGGACCAACAGGAGCCGTCGATGGGCTGCTCGATCAAGTGGAGCTAGCCGAATATCTGCGCAAGACGATGTGATTTGCGTCTGAGCAAACTCTGCGTCACCCTTTCCGCATGCCCATAATGCGGATCATCGCGCTCACTCTCGCCATTGCGGCATTCGTTGCCACTCCGGCGGTTCATGCCGCCGATGTGGAGGTTGATGTCGAACTGGTTCTCGCCGTCGATGTCTCTCGTTCCATGTCGCCGCGGGAATTGGAGATCCAGCGCCGCGGCTACGCGTCTGCGCTCACCAGCCCTGAGGTTATCAAGGTTATCCGTTCCGGTCTGTTGGGGCGCATCGCGGTCACCTATTTCGAGTGGGCGGGCCGCCATTCTCACCGCACCATCGTGCCGTGGACGCTGGTGGAAACGGCTCAAGACGCAGAGCGCATCGCGCTGAAGCTGACAGCGCAGTTCGACCCGAGCCTGCGGCGAACGTCGATTTCTGGCGCGCTTCGGCACGGCGCTCAGCAGTTTGTCGACAACGGCTTTGCTGGCATGCGCCGCGTCATCGACGTGTCAGGCGACGGGCCGAATAACAATGGCGGCGCCGTTATTGCCGCCCGCGATGCGGCGCTGGAGCAGGGCATCATTATCAACGGGTTGCCATTGATGACCCGCGAGGGGATGGGCACGCGGTTCCACATCACCGATCTGGACGAATATTATCGCGCTTGCGTGGTGGGTGGCCCGGGCTCCTTCGTGATCCCCGTGCGCAGTTGGGAGGAGTTTCCCCAAGCCGTGCCGCAGAAGTTGGTGCTGGAACTGGCGTCGAACCCCATTTTGCCAAAGCGCGCAGCGTTCAAGGCGACACGCCCTGACGGCACGGTGGACTGCATGGTCGGCGAGCGTATCTGGGACTTCTACTTCCGCGACTGGGCTCAATAGTGAGCGACGACATTCTCGACCCGTTGTCGTCGGGCTTTGCAGACAATCCCTACGCCACCTACGAGAGGCTGCGCACTCTCGATGAGCCACCCTATTTCGCGCCCCACGGTGCTTATCTTCTGTCGCGTTATGATGACGTGGTTGCGGTGGCCACGAACCCAATGGCGGTGCGGTCGCTCGCCGGGCATGAAAGCGAAGCGGAAGCGAAAGAACGCCAGCGTCGCGCAAACTGGCATGACATGCCTTATCACGAGCGTGTGGTGCAGTTTTCTCTGCTGGACAGTGACGGCGACGTTCACCGGCGATTGCGCACACTTGTTTTCGGTGATCTGACGAACCGCTCCATCGCGGTGCTGGAGGCCGAGGTGAGGCGCTTCGTGGTTAGCCTGCTTGATGAATTATCGGCGCGCGATGAGATTGAGTTCATCGCGGATTTTGCAGCGCATATTCCCGGCCATGTCATCGGGCGTCTGCTGGGTTGTCCGGCGGAGGACGCGCCGCAACTGCGGCAATGGTCGGAACAGGTGGTGCAGTTTTTCGATGTCGATCGGTCCGCTGAAAAGAAGGAACTGGCAGAAACAGCGACGCGAGATTTCTACCATTATCTCGATGACCTTAAGGTTGAACGCACGCGCGCGCCGAAAGACGATCTGATTTTAAAGATGTTGGTTGACGAGCGGGCAGGGCATTACACGCCCGACGAATTCATCTCCACCTGCATGCTGCTGCTGATGGCGGGTCACGGCTCCACCATCGATGTACTTGGTTCCGGCCTGCACACGTTGCTAAAGCATCCTGATGCGTTGATGGCTCTGCGCGGGGACCCTGCGCTCATTCCGACGGCCATTCAGGAAATGTTCCGCTACGAATCGCCGCTGCCCTTCTTCCACCGCCACGCGCTGGAAGATGTCACTCTTCGCGGTCAGCATTTCCCGGCGGGCACGACCTTCGGCCTTCTCTACGGCGCGGCCAATCGCGATCCCGCTCAATTCGAGCGGGCAGACACCTTCGATATTCATCGCGAACCGAACCGCCATCTCGCCTTCGGCATGGGTGCGCATCTGTGCCTCGGTAATCATTTGGCACGGATGAACATGCGGGTGATCTTCGAGGAGCTGTTCCAACGCACGAGTGCGATCGAACTGGCGACCGATACGGTAATCTACAAGCCGGGGCTTTCTGTGCGTGGTCCGAAATCTCTACCGGTGCGAATGACATCCGCTTGAGGAAACACCTTTGCTTCTTGAACGTTGGGTCGGCAATGAAGCTTGCGGAGACCAACGATGACCAAGGTCGAACTGATCAAAGCACCGCGCAACACCTAAACACTGCAATCAAGCGCTTGCGATTGGCGCGCCGTCTGCGATTGCGGCATAAGGGCTGCAAACGATCAAACTGAGAGCTGTTCCCATGGCCGACGAAAAACCGAACCCCGCCGATAACTTCCCTGCAGGCTACGAACCCGCTGAAGTGTGGGAGTGGAAACAGGGCAATGGCGGCAAATTCGCCAACATCAACCGACCGATTTCTGGCGCGACCAGCGAAAAAGAACTGCCGGTTGGCGAGCACCCACTGCAACTCTATTCGCTGGCAACGCCCAATGGTGTGAAAGTCACGCTGATGCTGGAAGAGCTCCTCGCCGCCGGTCACAGCGGCGCGGAATATGATGCCTGGCTGATCAATATCGGGGAGGGCGACCAGTTCGGCTCAGGCTTCGTGGACATCAACCCGAATTCGAAAATTCCAGCACTGATGGACCATTCGGCGGAAGGCAGTCCGCAACGGGTCTTCGAAAGCGCGTCGATCCTGTTCTATCTAGCAGAAAAGTTCGGTGCCTTCCTTCCAACTGAACCTCGTGCGCGCACTGAGTGCATGAACTGGCTGTTCTGGCAGATGGGGTCCGCGCCCTATCTCGGCGGCGGTTTCGGCCATTTCTACGCTTACGCGCCGATCAAGATCGAATATGCCATCGACCGCTTTTCCATGGAGGTAAAGCGTCAGCTGGACGTGCTGGACAAGCATCTTGCCAACCACGAGTTCATGGCGGGCGGTGACTACACCATCGCTGATATGGCCATTCTGCCTTGGTACGGCCTGTTGGTGGAAGGTGGTAAGATCTACGGAGATTCGGGCACGTATCTCGCCGTTCACGAATACGAAAATGTCCGCCGCTGGCAGTCGCAACTGATGCAGCGCCAAGGGTGGAAGCGCGGGCGCATGGTCAACCGCGCTTTCGGCGATCCGTCAGAACAATTGCGCGAGCGGCATTCCGCGGAAGATTTCGACACCAAGACATGGGACAAAACTGGCGACGATAGCTGACCCATGCTGAAGCATCGCGGTTTTCCCTCCCGCCTGCCGGGCACGGATTATCAGTTCACCATTCGGCGGGACAATCCGAAGGGCGCGACCCCAATTAAGGCGCGCGAACGCTATGCCGACCGTGCGCCAAAGGACCGGGAGGCGGACGAGAATTTTCTCGCCTGCCTGCTGGAGCATTTTGGGCTAGAGCCCTTCGAGCGGGGCAATCTCGATGCCGGGCGCCTGTCATGGTTGTTTGGGCGCGAAGTCGTCGCTGCGGATGATAATTTCGCCCCGGACGACTACGAAGCCATGCTGCAGATCGATGAAGACGTCGCCCGGCAGTCTTTCCCTGCAGCTTTTGACCAAGAAAACTGGCGCTAACTCTCTGCGCCAAAATAGAAAAGGGCTGTATGCTTGGGGGAAAGCACACAGCCCTGAGGTTCTTGGAGAACCGGTTGCAGCAGGTCTGGGGGGAAAGACCGAATGCTGCGGTGTGACAGGTGAGGGACACCCTTTTCACAGCTATGAAACTTTCCACTTCTGAAGTGGTTCCCGCCAAGTATATCTTTTTCGCATTTTTTGCGCCGACCATTAAAAGGCCCGCTCTGCGACACGCAGGCGGGCCTTCTTAAAAAGTGTTTTGCAGCGCGCTAGCTCATGAAGTCGCTGTCGCTGTAAAGCTCAACCAGATCTCGCGGCCCGTCGATCCCTTCAATCGTGACGGTCACTGTGGCGGTATCGGTGGCCCCGTGCTCGTCCTCGATAATGTAGAGGAACGTGTCGGTGGCGGTTTCGCCATAGGTCAGGTCGTCGAAATTGCCGCCCGCGCTGTAGCCGAACGTGCCGTCGCCATAGTCGACAACATTGCCAAGCGTGTTGCTGGTGTCGAGGTAGTAGCTCACGACATCGCTCGCGTCCGGGTCGAAGCCGATTGCGGTGATCAGCGCCATATCGGCACCTTCCTCTCCACCTGGCCTCACATCGACCGAAGCGCTGCCGATGTTGAGCGAGATCGGCGGATCCTCTTCGATGTAGTCCACATCAGTCAGCGTGAAGGTCAGGTTGGCCGGACCGTCAGGCGTGGGAATGTCTGACAACGAAACGGTAATGTCCGCATCCATTGTGGTATCCAGCAGGTAGAGCGCATCGTCATAGATCAGCGTCTCGCCGTCGTATCCGGCGACCGAAATCCCCGCCGGATCGGCCACAGTCACATCTCCGTCGTACGCCGTGTGGACCTGCACGAACCAGTTGGACGTGTTCGGGTTTACCTGAATGACGACACCGTTTTCCGGTGCAACTTCAGCAGCCGTCAGCGCACCCGTGGTACGCACCACCGTCGACATCTCGCCGGTGTCGTGATCGATTACGTAGAAGTAGCCATTGTTCCCGACATATTGCGACCCGGCTTCGTCCTCAAACGCCCGCACATAGCTGGTCGCTTCAGCGACAGTGACCGCAATATCCTCGGCAACCGGTGCATCATTTCCACCTTCGATCGTGACGGTCACGGTCTCGGTGGCTGATGCGCCGTGTTCATCGGTCACGGTATATGTGAAGGTATCTTGAGCGGTTTCACCGACCGCGAGCGCTGCGAAAGCATTGCCCTGGCTGTAGGCGAACGTGCCATTGTCGAGAATCTGCACGGTGCCCAGCGTTTCGCTGGTGTCGACATCGAACGTCAGCACCGCACCGTTATCAATATCGCTCGCTGCAGGGGTGATGATGGTCGCTTCCGCAAGATCGGAGGGCTGCACCGTAGCGGTGGTGGCACCGACTTGGACTTCAATCGGCCCATCCGGCCCTTCCCACGCCATGCCGGACAGCGTGATCGAGATATCGGCGGGGCCAGCATCCGTCACGATTTCCTGTGCGGAAACGGTCAGTGACAGGTCTGCAGCCGCGCTCGAAAGGTAGAGCCCGTCGCGATATGCGAGCACCTCGCCATCGTAATTGTCCGGCAAGAGCTGCGAGGGGTCGACCGCCGTTTCGATGCCATCGTTGAAGTAGGAGGCATGGATCGCGTAGTTGGAGGAATTGGCATTGACGTAGACGACGAGACCGGAATCCGGCGCGACATCGGCAATCGTCAGAGCGCCAACCCCACGGGTGACGAATGTCAGCTCACCCGTATCCACATCAAGCACATAGAACGCACCGGCATTGAGAACGGTCGACGCCCCCATATCGGAAACGCTGGCTTCGACATCTGAACCGCTCTCCGCGATGGTGACTGCCACCGCCTCAGCGACGGGCCCGTCGTTTGTCCCAACGATCTCGACGGAAACCGTCGCCTGATCGCTGTCGCCATCGGTATCGGTGACCTCGTAGGTCAAATTGACGGTGCGTGTCTCGCCCTCGGCCAATGCGGCACGGGCTTCTTCGTCAACGGTGACGACGACGTTGCCGTTTTCATCGACGGAGGCGCTTGCAATGTCAGCTTCCTGAGACGCCACGCTCTGCTGCACGGCGGATTGTTGCGACACTGCACTTCGCTGTATGGCGGCGATTTCTTCCACCAGCGTCACCTGAGCGACGCCGTCCTCCACGGTGTCGTTTGCAGCGACGTTGATCGATATTTCGCTTTCGCCGGTCCCGACGATAGCCGCATCATCAGCGGCGAAAACCTCATTGTCGACTGTCAGCAAGTCGGCGACTTCAACCACTTCGCCATCAACCACGAGGCGAATGTTCTCAACCTCGCGCAATTGCAGGCCAAGCGCATCGCTTCTGATATTGGCGCGGCCCACTTCGCCGTTTTCACCGGCCAACTCGTCCATACGGGCTTGAACCCTCAGCAATTCGTTCACGAGCGTGCGGTCGCCGTCGATGTCGGCCTGCAGCGTCTCCGCGTCGATGTGGTAAAAGACCGTGTCGTTTCCGGTTCCACCATCATAACGCTCGCGACGATCATCATCGTCCAGCGCAGCGATGTGATGGATCGAGTCATCCCCTGCATCGCCATCGATATAGTCG
>JBCCRF010000167.1:0-6556 GCA_039208305.1 Pseudomonadota bacterium | reverse complement strand
TCCACTCCATCGCGACGCTTCTGGTGGAGGCGATGCGACGAGGTTTGATAGGCCTGGAAAACCAGCCGTAATCGGTTGCCCAATTTGAGATGTCGCCCTCCTGCCCATGACGATCATGTATCGCCGTGCAGTAAGGCACCAGTTTCACGCAGGGGCAATCAGGCGAACACCTTATTTCCAAATGGCATAGGTCACTTACGCAGCCAAGAGCATGTCTTCCACAGTGCTGTGATCCACCTTTTCCCATTTCAAGTTGCCCGCATAGCGCTCTTTCATCCGGCCCTCGTCGTCCAGCGTGAAGAGATGCAGCCAATTGTTGTCGAACAGCGCGCGCACATTGTCATGGCGTGACAGGATGTCGGTAATCGCAGCCTTCGGCGCCTGGAGGCAGACGGACAAGCGCAGCGGATCGTGGGCATAGCCGGTACCGTCATGAACAGATTGCAGTGGCAGGCCGGAGCGCAGCAGACCGCCATTGCCTTCCACCACACCAAATCCGCCTGTCACATTGTGCAGCAATTTGCTGCCGGAGCCGAACAGGTTGGGCGCCACCACCGAGCCATAATATTGAAGGCTGATCCAGCTCGCCACCACCACCGGCGCGGTGATGATGAGTTCCAGAATACCGTAGCCTTCATCTTTCTTGTGGTCGTAGTCATGCAAAAAGGCGCGGCCCTTCAGGTTCTTGCCGCGTGTGTTGGCGCGTGGTGCGGCGATGAAGGCCTGGCAATTCGCCAGCGCCCATTCGGGTCGTGTTTCGGACCAGTCACGGCTGCGCGCCGTCACATCATCACCTGAGGGCGTGTTGGGGAAGCGCAACGCACGCTCCATTCGCGCAACACTGCCCGCCGCCCCCAGCCAGTCCTTCGCCTTGGCGATATGGGGCGCCGCACCTGCCGTGCCGGTGTCGCGGTCATAGAGCTTCACCGCATCCGTTGTGGTGTCGTGCAATGCCGCGACAAAGGTTGTGTCATCGGGAATCTGGATGCCGTCTGCCGCAAGGCCGTCGCGAACTGCTGCTTCGTTCAACATGCCCGCCAGCAATCTGGCATTCACCTCACCGGAGAACCCGCCACAGGCGCCGCAATGCAACGTGCTGGCATAGGGATTGTTGACGGTGTTCGCGCCATGGCCTGCCACGAGAACGAGGGGCGCGAAATTTTCCGTCAGCGACATGGCGCGCAGGATCGTACCGGCAGCCGCGATGCGGTCCGCCAGTGCGAAACCGTCATCGAAATGCGGTTGCGGTTCGGGTTTGGCCGCCTTGTCTTCCTTGCCCAGTGCATCGCGCAACAGCTTCACGACATAGACCGGTCCTGTCGCTTCAACGAACGCGAAGGAGGAGACGGCCGCTAGTTTGAAGCGACCCCACGCTCGTTTGGCGCGGTGAGCGAAGCGTTTTGCGATATCGGCGTCCTTATGGATCTCGTTGCCCGAACGGCTGCTCACGCCGCTTTTCAACAAGACGGGCAGACGCTTCTCCACGACGTCGGAGGCGAAACTACGATGGGCAGCTGTGAGGCCGAAGAAGCCTGCAAAGCCCAGTGTGCGGATGGACGGATCGACGGATTCAAGCGCACGGCGGAACACCTCCGAACGCACATCGATGCAGAACGCCGCCTGCATGGCTGGCCGACCCTCGGCTAGCTCCTCAGCCGGCGCGTCCAGCGCCTCCGCGATCTTGCGTTGGCCAGCACGGTCGGCGGCATCCTGCGCGATTGTGTCGATGATCTGTGCTGCCGTGGGCTCCACCGGTTCGGCGTGGGCTGCAATCGTTTCCAACCACAATTCGTCGAATTGCGGTTTGTAGTGGTTGTAGAGCGCCTGTTCCCAGATGATGCGGATGGCGAGAAAATCGACAA
The DNA here is from genome assembly GCA_039208305.1 of Pseudomonadota bacterium. GTDB lineage: Bacteria > Pseudomonadota > Alphaproteobacteria > Rhizobiales > Rhizobiaceae > Pseudahrensia. Next base: position 4,694 of record JBCCRF010000167.1, on the reverse strand, counting down.
TCGTACCGTCTGTATCACCGGCCAATTCCGCTTCCCACAGTTTGTAGCGGGCAGCCTGTGACCAGCCGCCAAGACCCAGCAAAAGTTGATGGAAGTAAGACGGGGATGCGTCGTTCGTCAGCCGCAGGTCTTTTGCGGCAGCGGCGATGGCGCGTTCAGCTTCATCCGGCGAACGGTCGACATGAGACGCAAAGCCCGACAGGCCGATAATCTCCGGGGTCAAGTCGCGGCTGGCAAAGGTGCGCCAGTTGTCGAAAGCGTCGCTGGTCTGATCCGGCTGCCAAAGCGCCTGCCCCGTATCGAAGTAGCTCGCGGCCCACGTGCCGATACGCTCTGCGATGAGGCTTGGCCAGTCGATACCGGACACCTCTGCAGCGAGGTCGGCGACCGTGGGAAGCGCCTCTGTGGCAGGCGCATCTTCCCCAAGTGCCGCGCGCACGGCTTCGACTTCTGCTGGAACAGCTGCCTTGCCATGGACCTTGCGTTTACCGTCGAGCGCTGCCTGAAGATCGGCATCGATGATCGTGCCGTCATCGATCTGCTTGCGATACCAGTCGCGCGGCATGGTGGCCGCGGTGCCGGCAAGGCGGGTCAGTTGTGCTGATACCTGGGCGAGCGATTGCTCTGCCTGACCAAGAAACGGGTTTACCGCGACAGACGACGACAAAGGCCAGAGCGGCGGAATGGCCCGAACTGCGTGTTCGGTCGCGGTTTTCAGTTTGGTTTTGGTGACGGTCATTTGGTCGACCCTTCAAGGGAGGATGGCTTTTCGGTTGTGGCGTGCACCCAACCGTCGAGTAGACGGTCGGTGATGGCGTTTGCGTAAAGGCCGTTGGCGAGATGAACCCGCAGGCCTTGCGCTGCTGGATGGTGCGACCACAGCGGGAACGTGGCCTGCGCCAGCGCCACCGCGCCAAAGCTGAAGACGGCAAGCGCGATAAGCGCCCATTCCAGCGCGCCGGGCGCGGGTGTTGCCGGCAATGTGCCAAGCGTTGCCCATTCAGAAAGCCGCTGCAGCACGAAGTAGCTCAACGCGGCGGCCACAGAATAGGCGGCCGTGCGCTGTGTGAGCTCCTTTGGCGCAGCATCAGCAAAGCCCTGGGCCAGCAGATAGGCGACGCCGAAGATGAGGATCGCCCCCAGCGCAAATGCTTGCGGCGACTTGGTGCCAAAGCCGAGCAGCGTGCCCGAAAGAATGAACACCGCGCCATAGATGACCAGCGCCACCAGGAAGGCGAGGCCAACCTTGTTGAGATTGGGCACGGCCACCGGGCCGGGCTTGCGGATGGCCGCCACCCGTTCCACCGCGCCGCCCGACGACAGGAAGGCATGGGCCTTGTAGAGTGAGTGCGCCACGATGTGCAGAAGCGCTAGCGGGAAGAGCGCTAGGCCGCACTGCAGGATCATGAAACCCATCTGCGCGATGGTGGACCACGCCAATGACGCTTTCACCGTCGGTTGGGTGAGCATGACGAGCCCGCCGAACAGCGCGGTAAAGCCACCGACCATCGCAAGTGCGGCCAGTGTGAGCGGCGACAGCAGCACGACATCGGCAAAGCGGATCAGCACGAAGCCACCGGCATTCACCACGCCGGCATGAAGTAGCGCTGAGACGGGGGTCGGCGCTTCCATCACCTCCACCAGCCAGCCATGGGTCGGGAATTGCGCGGACTTCAACAGCGCTGCGACCGCGAGCCGCGCGACGGCGGTGATCACGGCAGGACCGCCCTCTCCAGCGCGAGCCAGTTCGAGAATCTCGGAAATACTGGTGGTGCGGTAGCCAATCACCAGGGCCAATGCGGCGGCGCCCAACGCGATGTCGCCGACGCGCGCGGTGATAAATTTCTTGCGCGCTGCCCGTTGCGCCGCCACCCGCTGTGGAAAAAACAGCAGCAGTTTGTGGAGGCACAGGCTCGTGGCGACCCATGCCAGGACGAACTGCACCAAATTGCCGGAGGTCACCAGCGTCATCACAGCCGCAAGCGTCGCCAGCAACCAGACGAAGAAGAAGGTCTGGCGCGGTTCGCCTTCCAGATAGGTGCGGGAATAGCGCGCGACGATCCAACCGATGAAGGAGACCAGCAGCAACATCGTCACCGACACGATGTCGAGCCGTGCGGAAATGCCGATGCCGGATATCCCGAACAGCATGCTGTCGCTCGCGCCGTTCACCAGCAGCACGATGGCTGAGGCCACAGCGACCGCGAAGGTCGCCAATATGGCACCCTCTCCAAACAAGGCTGCACTCGCAGCGGGGCGTTCAGTCTTTGCGTTCAGGAAGAGGGCGACCGCGATCAAGATGGCGGGCGCCATGAGGGGCAGAAAATTCAGCAACATGGGTGTGTCTCGGTGGGAGGAGCCTCAACTTCCGCCCATGTAGAGCACCAGCATCGCTGCGATAAATTCATTGTTTGACACATATCATTCGCATAAAACGAACGATATGAATTACAATCACCTGCGCTACTTTTGGGCCGTCGCCCATGATGGCAACCTCACCCGCACCGCCCAGCGGCTCAATCTGTCGCAATCGGCTCTGTCCGTGCAGATCCGCAAACTGGAAGACCGTCTCGGTCACGCCCTGTTTGAGCGGCGGGGGCGCACGCTTCATCTAACGGAGGCCGGCCGTGTGGCATTGGACTATGCCGACACGATCTTCGCTGCCGGCAATGGCCTACTTAACACGCTGGCGCAGCAATCAGGCCCGCGTGATGTCCTGCGCGTCGGCGCGCTCGCCACGCTATCGCGCAACTTTCAGATCGAGTTTCTGCGCCCGCTGCTGGGGCGCGACGATGTCGAACTGGTGCTGCGCTCCGGCACGTCTGTGGAGCTGCTGCAGGGCTTGGAAACCCTCAGCCTGGACGTGGTGCTGACCAACCGCCCGCCAGCGCCGGACGCGCTGTCGAACTTCATCATCCATACGTTGTCGGACCAGCCCGTCAGCCTCGTCGGTACGCCGGAACGGCTGGTGGGGCATGATGGTGTGGAAGACCTGCTGACCAATAACCCGATCATCGTGCCGACACTGGAAAGCCCCGTCCGCATGGGTTTCGACGCATTCTGCTCCCGCCTGTCGGTCAAACCGATCATCGCGGCGGAGGTGGAAGACATGGCGATGATGCGTCTGCTCGCCCGCGAGGATATTGGCCTTGCGGTGCTCCCCCCGATCGTCGTCAAGAACGAGCTACAGACCGGAATGCTGGTGGAGGCCGACGCCATGCAAGACCTTGTCGAACGCTTCTACGCCGTCACCGTTGACCGTAAATTCGCAACCCCGCTGATCGATGAAGTGTTGGGCGCTTACAGCGAGCGATGAGACGGAAAATGTCATGCTGGGTTGCGTCCGCTTCCCGTCAACTTACGAGGCAGGCGCGGCGTCTCATAGTTGAGTTTGGTTGTAACTTGATTTGCACAGGGGCGTTCCACTGATAGTTATCAGCGAATCAAACGTCGGGTGGGGCTCCGGCATAGCGATCCGGCTTTTCGGATCACATCTTAGGGGAACGGGCCGATGGAATTCGAAGTCACCAATGAAGATGCGGGCGATACCCGCGAGACGGGCACCGTCATCGCCGAATTGCCGAATGGTAATCTGCTGGTGGGCTGGACGCAGTTTGCGTCGAGCCAGACAAACGGGCGCACATCGGGTGTGCGTGTCATCGAACCCGATGGCACTCCGGTTTCCAACGAATTGTTTCCGTCAGGCTTGAGTCCGTCCGGCGACACGCTCAACCCGGCGATCGTGGCAATCAGCGACACGAAATTCATCATCGTCGAACTGGTCTTTGACATCACGACTTTCAACTTCGACATTGTCGGTCGCGTTCTGACACTGAGCGGCTCCATCCTGAGTGCAGGCCCGGCCGTCGATCTCACGCCCGCCGGGAGCAAGAGCAGTAGCGGTATCGATATCGCCGTGACCGGCAGCGGCAAGGTGGTCGTTGCCACCAGCCTGTCGCCGAACAGCAGCAATGTCACCACGGTTGACATTGCCGTGCTGGACGAAAATCTGAGCGTTCTGACCGGTTTCACCCAGGTCAGCGAGCGCGACACGAACTCACCGTCCGGCATCAATGTAGACACCGTCGGCGAGACCGCTGTCGTCACATGGACGCAGAACAATGTCGGCAACACCAACGTTCCGGCACTCGGGCAGACGGTGGATATAGCCGCCAACGGCTCCATCTTGCCGTTCACCCGTGTCGATCACGTTCTGCGCGATGATGGCGATTTTGGTATCGGCCTGCGGGACACTCTGGTTCTTGATAACGGCAACGTCGTCATTCTGACCAATGGCGGCCCCGATCCCGAGGTCAACGCATTGGGCGATGGTGACCGCCTTTTCGTTACGATATTCAACGCCGACCTGACGTCGGTGGTTAAAGCGACGGAGCGTGTCGATCAGGTGGACAGCGTCAATGGCATTGATGGCGGTTCGCTCACCGCTTTCGATGGCGGCGGCTTCCTCGTTTCTTTCGCGCGCAAGCCCACAACAGGCGCCAATGGTTTCGAGAGTGAGATCTACTACCGCGTTTACGACAACACCTATGCGCCGAGCGGGGGTGAGGTGTTGTCGTAAACGCGGTAGTAGATCTCACTCTCGAAACCATTGGCGCCTGTTGTGGGCTTGCGCGCGAAAGAAACGAGGAAGCCGCCGCCATCGAAAGCGGTGAGCGAACCGCCATCAATGCCAT
>JBCCRF010000166.1:0-6568 GCA_039208305.1 Pseudomonadota bacterium | reverse complement strand
TCGGACTGATCGTCGGCATTGCCTTTCCGGCGCTGGGAGATGCGATCAAACCGTGGCTCGGCACGGTGGTCATCATCCTACTGATCCTCGCCGCGATGCGGCTGGGGCCGAAACGTGTGCTGGAAGCCCGTGGCGGCGGTCGACTGGGGGCGGTGATCCTGCTCTACCAGATCAGTGTGCCGTTGGCGCTCTATGCCATCTTCACCGCATTCGACTGGTCCGGCATCGTGCCGCTGGCCATCGTGCTTCTGGCATCGGCGGCCTCGACAACGGCGAACATCAACATCGTGCTGCTAACGGGCCACGATCAGGCACCGGCGCTGCGCCTGCTCGTCATCGGCATGGCGCTGTTGCCGCTCACCTGCATTCCGGTGTTCAGCCTGTTGCCGCAACTGGGCTCCCCCGCTGCCGTTGCCTGGGTGGCGGCAAAACTCTTCGGCTTCATCGTGCTGGCAAGCGCTGTCGGCTTTGCCTTGCGCCAGTTCTTCATGCGGGACCCGGATGAGAACGACCTCACCACGGTTGACGGCCTGTCCACCATCATGCTCGTCGTCATCGTCATCGGCCTGATGGGCGCCGTCGCACCTGCGCTGATGGAAACGCCGCTTCTGGTGGCGAAAATCCTCGCCATCGCCACAGCCACAAGCCTTGGCCTACAGCTCCTGGCCCTGATCGTCTGGTGTTCACCGGTCGGGCGCAGGTTGGCGCAGATGGAGGAGGTCGTCGGTTTCTCCGTCATCGCGGGCAATCGCAACATGGCGCTCTATATCGCGGCGCTTCCAGCCTCCATCATCGACCCGATGTTGCTCTTCATCGGCTGTTACCAGATCCCGATGTATCTGACGCCCATCATGCTCGGCCCGCTGTATCGACGTGTCGAGACGCGCCGTTGAGCTTCGCGCAGTTGACGTAAACAGCATTTGCCCCGCCACAATTGGCTTGTTACGCTGATGGTTGGGGAGGGGGCGACTTTACCTTCGTATCCAATACGCAGCGAAAACCGGCAAACGGGCGTTGCGTAACCCAATCAGCAGGGGCAACCTTGCATCGCGCCTTCGCGGTTCGGGGGCAACAATCGCGCTATCGCACCGGCGACGGCGTCAACGGGAGAGACAATCTATGAAATTTTTCAAACGCAACGGTAAGCCGATGCCCGATCACATCGTGGCCATGGCCGACGGTGTCGACGCAAAGGACGGCCACAGCCGCCGCGAATTCCTGGCCATGGCGTCCGCGTTCGGCGCAACCACGGCAACCGCTTATGCCATGCTGGGCATGAAGGCACCGGCCCGCGCTGCAGCCCATGCCAAAGCCGGTGGTACCGTGCGCATCCAGCAGGAAGTGCGTGCCCTGAAGGACCCGCGCACCTATGACTGGTCGCAGATCGCCAACTTCTCCCGCGGCTGGCTGGAGTACCTCGTCCGCTACAACAACGACGCGACGTTCAGCCCCTACCTGCTGGAAGGCTGGGAAATTTCCGACGACGCCAAGACCTATACGCTGAAGGTTCGCAAGGGCGTGAAGTGGAACAATGGCGACGACTTCACCGCCGAAGATGTTGCCCGCAACATCGAAGGCTGGTGCGACAAGACCGTGGAAGGCAACTCCATGGCCGGTCGTTTCGCCACGCTGATCGACGCGAAATCCGACGCCAACCCGAACGGCACCGACAAAGCCATCGAAGGCGCCATCGAAGTCGTCGATAGTCACACGGTGCGCCTGAACCTGCCGGCGGCCGACATTTCGCTGATCCCCGGCATGGCCGATTATCCGGCAGCCATCGTGCATTCCAGCTACACGGCTGACACCGCTCTCTCCAACCCCGTCGGTACCGGCCCCTACCTGCCGGAATCGCTGGAAGTGGGCGTCAAAGCTGTTCTGGCGAAGAACACCGACTTCATCGATAGCTACTGGAACAAAGACAACGCGGCCTTCATCGACCGTCTGGAATATATCGACTACGGCCAGGAACCCGCAGCCTGGGTCGCCGCAGCCGAATCCGACGAGGTGGATTCCACCTATTCGATCGAAGGCGAGTTTATCGAAATCTTTGATCAGCTCGACGACTGGAAGCGTGATGACATCGTCACCGCCGCCACCATTGTCATCCGCCCGAACCAGCAGGCGGAAGTCGATGGCAAGAAGCCTTATGAAGACGTGCGCGTCCGCAAGGCCATCGCCATGGCGACGGACAACAACGTGCTGCTGGAACTCGGTATCGCCGGTCTCGGCATCGCCGCCAACAACACCCATGTTGGCCCGATGCACCCGGAATACGCCGATATCGGCCCGGCACCGCATGATCCCGGAGCTGCTGCCAAGCTGATGGAAGAGGCCGGCATGGCCGACTTCGAGCACGAGCTCATCTCCATCGACGCCGGTTACCGCAAGGACACGACCGACGCGGTTGCCGACCAGCTGCGCAAGGCGGGCATCAAGGTGAAGCGTACCGTGCTTCCCGGCTCCACCTTCTGGAACGATTGGGCGAAATATCCCTTCTCCTCGACCAACTGGAACCATCGTCCGCTGGGCGTGCAGATTCTGGCGCTGGCCTACAAATCCGGTGAAGCTTGGAACGAGGCGGGTTACTCTAACCCAGAGTTCGACAAAACGCTGGCCGTCGCCCTGTCCCAGGCCGACGTGGCGGCACGCACCAAGACCATGGAGAAGCTGGAAACGATGATGCGTGAAGACGCCGTCACCATCCAGCCCTACTGGCGCACCCTGACCAACTTCTCGAAGAAGAACCTGATGGGCACCGCCCACCACATCTCCTTCGAGTTCTGGCCGCAGGACATGCACTGGGCCGCATAAGCGGAACAACTGGTCATTGAAATAGGAGCCGCCGCGAGACATCGCGGCGGCTCTTTTCGTTATAGTCACCAGATTTTCAGTGCTGAGCCGACCATCAAGGAGCTGACGCAGGGCAAGCGCCGCGTCGAAAAGGCGATCAGTTGCGCTCTGCCCACAAAATCTCCACCGGGTGAACCAATTGCCGCAGCAACCAATCTGGCGGTGGCCGCATTTGTGCAATACATCCCCTTCACCACCGCGTTACCGCACTGGTTTTGGCCAAAACGACATGATAGCGACACGCTGGGCCGCCAAACTTCATCAATTGGTATCGGCCGTCGCACTGCAGAGAGGACACTCCCATGAGCACCAGCTTTACCCGTCGCACAACACTTGCCCTGCTGGGCACCCTGGGCACATTGCCCTTCGTTCGCCCGTCATTTGCACAGGCGAGCACCGTTGAAGTGGCGATGCTGAACAAGGACCCCAACAATCCACGCAACCGCAATGTGTTCGAGCCACGTGTGGTGAAGATCAAGGCGGGCGACACCGTGAAGTTCGTGTCCACCGACAAGGGCCACAATGCGGTGACGACGAAAGGCATGCTTCCGGACGGCGCAGAAGCGTTCAAAACCAAGATCAGCAAGGATGAAGAGGTCACCTTCACCCAGCCTGGCATCTACGGCTACCACTGCACGCCGCATTTCGCACTCGGCATGGTCGGCGTGATCATTGTGGAAGGCGAAGGCATGGCGGCCAATCTTGAAGCTGCCAAAGAAGTGAAGCAGCGCGGCAAGGCCCGTAAGGTCATGGAAGAAATCTGGGCCGAGATCGAAGAGAAGAACCTGCTCGCCTAAGAGCGGTTCCCGGCCGTATCTTACGGCCCTCCAATTCTGCATCTCACGCCCACCTTGGTTGGCGTGAGATGCAATACAGTTCGACGGGACGACACAACGCCAAGTCGAAAATTCCAGGGTATCAGTCAGAAAGGAAGGGCTTGATAAAGATGCTCGGATCGCTCCGCATCATCGCTGTCGGTCTGATCGCCTCTTTTCTTTTCGTGATGGGTGCCCATGCGCTGTCCGCTCCCCTGCGGATGTCAGTCATTGTGGAGCGGAAACCGGACTATATCGAAGTCTTTGTCGGCATGCCCGCCACCGGCCTGAAGCAGATCTTTGCCCTGCCCGAACATTCGCTCGCCGCAGCGGACGGCACGGTCGATTTTGAAAGCCTGCGCAGCGGAACGTGGGATATCGGCGACGACGCCTTTGATACAGTTGACGCACGATTGGGCGGCAGGGCGGTCAATTTCGAAGCCATGTCCGTCATGTTGCACCCCATTGCGGAGCGTGTGCCGTTTCGCACGGCGGTGGATGCGACACTGGCTGTCAGCATCTGTCAGGTCGACACCCCACCCGTCCGGCCCACGCTGAGCGAACTTTACGCCTATGCAGGCTTCATCTCGCTGCAAAACGATACGAAACAGCCACTGACGCTGACGTTTTCCGAAACCGACAGGCTGCCGTGGCTTGTGGACGTCAAAATCTACGATGACGGCAAACTGGTGGAGACGTCCTGGAACGTGCTGAGGGACGGCGGCAGCCTCAGCCTTTAAGCTGCAACCGCAGCCTTTCTACCCAAACGTGCGATCGCTATCGGCGGACAATCTGCCGAGCAAGAACCAGCAAGACGCCGAACCCGACGACGTACAAGGCGGCGGTGCCGAACAACAGGCCCTGCACGGTGGTGACGTTCAGCACCGCAAAGGTCACAGGTGTCCCGATCAGATTTCCCAAATTACCCGTCTGCGCCATCACGCCATAGCCCAACGTTCTATCCTGCATCGTCCCGTTCAGCTCGACGACCGCCGCAAACGTTGCACCCTGTATGACGCCCAGAATGGCAAAAAGGGACAGGGCGAAAACCACCGGGTCGAGACTGCCTCCTAGCAGCATGATGAGTACAACCGTGGCAAAGGCTGCCAAAACAACAGCGGTCGCCCTCATACGAAGCAACAGCACGGGCACCAGAAGAAGACTGGTGGCGATGCCCACAAGCGACATCGCCGTCGTGACGGTGGGCCGTATCGCGTCGGACATCTGTGCTGGCAGGATCGTCAGCAAGGCGAGAAATGTCAGGGTGTAGAAAAACCAGCACACGCCCGCCCAGACGACCCGCACGGACTTGTACGCTCCAAACATCGAAGCGGGTGCGACCTGCACATGTTCCGAGCGGGCTTCATCTTTGGTGGACGATCTCAACAAAACGGCGAGCAGACCCGCTGTCACCAGCAGGCACAGGCCGTGCAGCTGAAGCAGACCGCCAACCTGCCAGTTGTCCAACGCCGGAATGCCGAACCATGCAAAAAGCGCAAAGGACACGCTGAAAAATGTGCTCCAGAGCGCCATGGTCGCGCCCCGCCATCGTTCGGAACCGGTTTCAGCCATCAGCGCAGGCGCCGTCACGACGATACCAAGATGTGTCACCCCTTCCAGCACGCGGGATACGAGCATCGGTGCGAAAGGCGGAATGCTGGATTGCCAAAGCGAGATCGCACCAGCGGCCGCAAGGGAGGCGATCAACAATCGCCTCGGCCCACCCTTGTTAGCCAAGACACCAGCGAACCCACCGAGAACGGCGCCCACGACGCTGACGAGGGTCAGCAGCCAGGCGATGTGATCGGTGTGCGCCGGATAGAGAGCGCGAAACTCCGGAAGAAGAACGGAAATCTTGGCAAACTGAGCGCCGGCCATGAGGCCAGCAACCCAGAGCAGAGCGATGACGGTTATCGGTCGGAGGCGCTGCAACATGGGATCAATCTAGCGCCTACAATCGCGTCTCCCACGCATAAATTATGCAGCGATACCTCGCCCGGTCACAAGGCGGGCTGGCGTTCCATCGGAAAGGTACAGGCGTTCCCACACGATCGGACCTGCCGAGATGCGAATAGGACCGTCATTGGCGGGCGATGTCGTAAACACCTTGGGTGCTGGTGAGACGCAGGACCACCAGTCGCTTTCCTGCAGTTCCGCCTCAGCGTTTTGAATATCCTCGGTGGCGAATTGCCAAAGCGAGACACCGCGCATTTCGCTTTGCGATACACCCCAGTCCTGCGCACGACTTGCCGAATAGGCAAGACACGCATGCGTCGCCTCATCCACCAGATGAATGCAATCCGCCGACGTTTCCACCAGCCGCCGGATTGCCGAATCGTCGGAACGATAGGGCAGCAGCGTCTCAAAGACCTGCGCCTGAATCTCTGATGATGGCGCGTGATGACCGCTTTCCCATCGCGAGACGGTCGTTTGGTCGATACCAAGAAGCGAGGCCAACCCGTTTTGCTTCAAGCGAACCGCCGTTCGAACCCGCTTCAACCGTGCACCGAAAAACGGCAATGAGCCCTGCCGGGGTGGATAGCATGTCATAAAATGTCCTCCCGACAGTATCGCTGCGTGATGCTCACTTTTTGAAGATCGTGAACCGAACGGGCAGCAATAGCCATGCCAAGATTTGAGCGATGCGGCTTCTCCACCTCCTCCTTGTGGAGGCCTGAACGGCGACATGAGAAAAGCCGCAGAAAATCTCTCCCCGCCTTTTCTACGTCCCGCATACTGCCATTTCCTTCGCACACGAGCCGGTCGTCCGGACCGACCTGATGACTGTGTGAAGGCGATCCTTCCGCTACGAGCTGTGTAACGAACAGCCACGGGCGGAGCGTCGGATGCCACAGGCCAAACGCCAACACTCGGGCGGTGAACAGGGTAGTGTCGCGACG
>JBCCRF010000165.1:0-6614 GCA_039208305.1 Pseudomonadota bacterium | reverse complement strand
CGCCGCACGACGCGTCGGCCCAGTAAGACAGCGCGGGGCTCCGGATCGGCTGGCCGTTATCTCCAACCGCACCCGGAAGAACCGACCCCTCGCGACAATGCCAACGGTGCGCACCGCCGGTTCCCTGTGAGAGGTGGGGTGAGTATGGGGGAAGTAGAGAGGGCGGGGATAGAAAAAGTGGACACGCTTTGCGTGGCATTTTTTGCTGGGTCCCGGCTCAAGGCCGGGATGACAGCGGAGAGTGTCGCGAAGGCCGCACAAAACTCCTGCTTGTCATCCCGGACGGCTGAAAGCCGAGCCGGGACCCAGCAGATTTGCCGTGCACCGCGCGCCATCAGTCATCCATCAACCACCCGCCGCGCATATCTCGCGCCAATTCCCGTCAGCATCTCATAACCAATCGTTCCAGCGGCCCGCGCCACGTCGTCCACCGGCACGTTCGGCCCGAACAGCTCGATCCAGTCTCCTTCGCCCACCGCATTATCAGGCAGGTCCGTCACGTCGAAGGCGGCGAGGTCCATGGAGATGCGGCCGACACCCTTCAGCGTGTGGCCCTTGTAGTGTGCGACCGCCGCGGGGGCGACGAAGCGCATGGGGACACCGTGGTTGCTGGCGGCGCGGTGGTAGCCATCGGCGTAACCGGTGGAGACGTATGCGAGGCGGGTGCGGCGGGTGACGGTTTCGCTCGCGCCGTAGCCCACGGGGTCGCCGCGTTCGACCCAGCGGGTCTGCACCACGCGACCTTCCAGGGTCACAACGGGGCGCATTGGGTTTTCGACATCGTTTAGCGCCTCGCCCCCATAGAGCGCGATACCGGGGCGGGCGAGGTCGAAACCGTGGTCGGCAGCCTGAAGATCGGCGGCGCTGTTGGCAGCGGAGCGTGGCACGCCGGGCAGAAGCTCTGCGCCCTGCAGAAAGCGCTCGCGCTGGGCGTCAGTCTGCGGGTGGCCGATATCGTCGGCACAGGCGTAGTGGGTCATGAAGAGCTGCACGTCGAGATGCGCCATCAGATGCGGTTGCTCAATTGTCCAGGCGAGTTCCTCATAAGTGAGGCCAAGGCGGTTCATGCCGCTGTCCATATGGATGGCGCAGGGCAGGGGCGTGCCGCGCTCGTCTGCCATTGCGGCCCAGCGTTTGATCTGATCGACCGAGCCGAGGCATGGGATGAGGCCAGCGTCCGCAAGCGCGGTCTCCGCGCTCTTGAACAGTCCGTTCAGGATGAAGCATCGTGCTTTCGGCGCAGTCTCCCGCACGCGAAAACCTTCCGACGGCACAGCGACGAAGAATGTGCGACAACCCGCGTCCCAGAGCGCGGGAACCACAGTCTCGATGCCGCAGCCGTAGCCGTTCGCCTTTACCACCGCGCCGCATTCGCCGGGGGCGGCGAGTTTCGCCAGATGAGCGTAGTTCGCCTTCAGCGCGCCGAGGTCGATGGTGACGCGACCACCCGCAAGCTCTTCGGCGATGTCATCGTGCGGGCGTGACATGCCTATTCGAAGGCCTCTGGGATGTGGCTGTCCTCCGCAAGGTCGGAGAAGCGGGTATATTCGGGCTGGAAGGCGAGGTTGGCGGTGCCGGTGGGCCCATGGCGCTGCTTGGCGATGATGACCTCCGCCTTGCCGCGATTGGCCTCGTAGCGGGCGAGGTTCTTCTCGTAGTCTTTGGAATCCACGTCCTGGATTGCGCGCTCGGCATAATATTCATCGCGATAGACGAACAGCACCACGTCGGCATCCTGCTCGATGGAGCCGGATTCGCGAAGGTCCGCCAGCTGCGGGCGTTTGTCTTCCCGGTTTTCAACCTGACGCGATAGCTGGGATAGCGCGATGATGGGGACGTTCAATTCCTTCGCCAGCGCCTTCAGGCCGGTGGTGATCTCGGTGATCTCCTGCACGCGATTATCGGTGCGCTTGTTGCCCTGCATCAGCTGTAGATAGTCGATAATGAGGACGTCCAGCCCCCGCTGGCGCTTCAAGCGGCGGGCACGGGCGGCGAGCTGACCAATGGAGATACCGCCGGTCTGGTCGATATAAAGCGGGATCTTGTGCATCATCTGCGAGCAGCCGACGAGCTTCTCGAACTCGCTGTCGTTGATCTCGCCGCGGCGGATCTTGGAAGATGAAATTTCCGTCTGTTCGGCGATGATGCGGGTGGCCAGCTGTTCCGCCGCCATCTCCAGCGAGAAGAAGCCGACGATGCCGCCATTGACCGCTTTGTTGGTGCCGTCTGGCTGCACCTCGAATTGGTAGCTCTCGGCGATATTGAACGCGATATTGGTGGCAAGCGACGTTTTGCCCATGGCGGGGCGACCGGCGAGGACCACGAGGTCCGACGGTTGCAAGCCACCCATGCGACGGTCGAGCGAGTTCAGACCGGTGGCGACGCCCGACAGATGCCCGTCACGCTGGTGAGCGGCGGCGGCCATATCGATGGCGGAACCGAGTGCCGAGCCGAAATCGGAGAAGCCGCCATCGTAGCGACCGGTTTCCGCCAGTTCGAACAGCCGGCGCTCGGCGTCCTCGATCTGGATGGCGGGCACCATGTCGACCGGGGCGTCGAAGGCGATGTTCACCATATCCTCGCCGATGCCGATGAGATTGCGGCGTATGGCGAGATCGTAGATCGACCGCCCATAATCCTCGGCGTTGATGACCGTGGTCGCTTCAACGGCGAGTTTGACGAGGTAGTCGGCCACCGTAATCTCGCCGATCTTCTCGTCCTCGGGCAGGAAGGTTTTGATGGTGATCGGGTTGGCCCGTTTCACCGCGCGGATCATGTCGGCGGCGACGCCGTAGATCTGTCGGTGCAGCGGCTCGAAAAAGTGGTCAGGTTCTAGAAAATCTGACACGCGATAGAAGGCGTCGTTGTTGACGAGGATGGCGCCCAGCAGTGCCTGCTCGGCCTCCATGTTGTGCGGTGCTGTGCGGTAGGGTGTCTTTCCGCCACCGGCGTTTTGGCCCGAACTTGAACCGGAGCCGGGGCCGGGAATCACATTGTCTGCTGCATCTGCCATGGCGTGTGTTTAACGCGCTTAGGCCAAGACGCCCACGGCGAATTGGGCGATGCGAGAAAAGAAAATTTTTCCGCTTGCCGCTTCGTCATCCAAAGCGGGGATAACGTGCAAAAACGGCGGAGCTTTCGCCCCGCCGCTTGCGTTTTTGGTGTGGCTCGAATTCGGCCGTTTGGCCGGTCGGCCTTATTCTTTGGTGTCGTCGTTGCTGGCTTCGGTTTCTGTGCCTGCTTCAACTTCAGCCTCACCGGCGTCTGTTGCGGCCAGCTCTTCGGCTGCGTCTTCGGGGTTGTCGAACACGTCCTCGATGGACAGCTCGTCTTCTTCGGCCACTTCGTCATCATCGTCGAAAGCGTCGCGGGAGGTGAGGTCTTCACCGGCTTCCTGGCGCACGGCTTCGTCTTCGGAGCGGGCGACGTTCATGGTGATGGTCGCTTCCACTTCCGGATGGAGAGCGATCAGAACCTCGTGCAGGCCGATGACTTTGATCGGCGCGCGCAGATCCACCATCGAGCGGCCCACTTTGAAGTCGTTGTTGGCAAGCGTCTCGACGATATCGCGGGCGGCCACGGAACCGTAGAGCTGACCGGTCTCACCGGCGGAACGCACGGCGACGTAAATGTTGCCGTTCAGTTTTTCGGCAACGGCCTCAGCTTCTTTTTTGCGCTCTTCGTTCTTGGCTTCCAGCTCGGCGCGCTGGGCGTCGAAATAGGCCTGGTTTGCCTTGTTGGCGCGCAGCGCTTTGCCCTTGGGCAGCAGGAAGTTGCGGGCGTAGCCGTCTTTGACGGTCACTGTTTCGCCAAGGTGGCCGAGCTTTGCCACGCGTTCGAGAAGAATGACATCCATGATAGTTGTCCTTTGGTTGTGAAATTAGGTGTTGGGGTGATTGGCAGCGCTGCGGGCACGCCAGCCAAGAAGGGTTTCCGCCAGACCCACGATGAGCGGAATGACGATGAGGAAACTGACCACCAGTAGCGAGCCATACAGCGCGATCAGCATGACCCCGCGCCCCTGCAGATTGCGCGAGAGGTGGTGGATCGTGGCGAGGCCGACGAAAGTGAACATCGCACCGAAGGCCCCGGCGAAGACTATGCCGAGCACTCCGATGGTGGACGTGCCGCCCATGAGGATGGTCACTATGGAAGCGGCGAAGATGCCAACAGCGCCAATCGGCAATGCGGTAGCGGTGGGCAGATGATCCTTCGGACGGCTGAGGCCGAAACTGCCCGTCGATGCGAGACCACGGGATATCCGTGCTGCAAGGGACATGGAATAGATGTAGAGCACCGCCAGCGACACCGGCATGGCAAGTGGTAGGCTGCGGGCCATCACCTCTGCCATGCCCTCAATCTCGGGCGTGGCCGTTGGGGCGGAGCGGATGGCTTCGATAAACTGCGCGGTGGTCGCTTCCACATCGTAGCCCACGGCGAGACCGTAGGCGATGCAGGACAGGGCCGCGATAATCGCCACCTGAAACAGGATGCGGGAGAGGGGGTACCACTCCATCACTCCGTCCTCGTTGTCATCCCGTGACAGCCCGGCGATGTAGCCGATATAGAGTGTGGGCAGCACGGTGAACCCTGCGGTGGCGAGCGCCGGTGTGATGCCCATCGTGACGGCGACGGCGATGGTCGAGATGACACCTGCCAGAACGGCGGTGCGTGGGCCAACGGAGAGCGATGCCACCAGCAGTGGCACCAGCGTGAACAACGAGAGAAGAAGGCCAAACCCGCCCAGCCCAACCGGTGCCACCGCAAGGAACGCGGTGAGCAGGCCACAGGCAATCGTGATGAGAAGTGGGCGGTTGTTCATGGTCTCGCTGTCCTGGCCCCAAGAAACAGAAGTTGGGGGCAGTTAGAGCGACGGCGCGGAATTGCGCCGTCGGTCAGCAGTTGGTCGTAAGCTTACTTGATGACGCCCTTACTTAATGACGTAAGGAATGAGCGCCAGGAAGCGGGCGCGTTTGATGGCGCGGGCTAGTTCACGCTGCTTCTTCAGTGACACGGCGGTGATGCGCGACGGGACGATCTTGCCACGCTCGGAGATATAGCGCTGCAGCAGTTTCACGTCCTTGTAGTCGATTTTCGGTGCGTTTTCACCGGTGAAGGGGCAGGTTTTGCGACGGCGCTGGAAAGGGCGGCGTGCGGGAAGCTGTTCGATAGCAACCATGGGTCTTATTCCTCTTGGTCGTGAATTTAGTTGTGAGACGGAGCGTTAGCCGCGGGGCGGGCGGGGCCCGCGGGGGCGACGCTCGTCACGGTCGGACTTGCGCAGCATGGCGGAGGGACCGTCTTCGTGCTCTTCGACCTTGATGGTCATGTAGCGCAGCACGTCCTCGTGGATGCGCATCTGGCGTTCCATCTCGGCCACCG
This sequence comes from Pseudomonadota bacterium, assembly GCA_039208305.1. Taxonomy (GTDB): domain Bacteria; phylum Pseudomonadota; class Alphaproteobacteria; order Rhizobiales; family Rhizobiaceae; genus Pseudahrensia. Next base: position 1,232 of record JBCCRF010000165.1, on the reverse strand, counting down.
CATCGGAGGGGGCGTCGATGTTCATGAGCGCGTAGTGGGCCTTGCGGTTTTTGTTCACCCGGTAAGGGAGGGTTTTCAGCCCCCAATTCTCGATCTTACCGACGGAACCACCATTCGATTCCAGAACGCCTTTGAAGTGCTCGACCAGCGTATCGACCTGCTGGGACGAGACGTCCTGGCGGGCCATGAAGATGTGTTCGTAAAGTGCCATGGGTGGCGACCTTTCCTGTGTATGCGTCATGCTTCCGGTGCGAAGCCTCACCGACCTTCGACCTCAGCAGATGAGGGGAAAGGTGGTTCGATCAAGTCAGGAGCGGAGACACGGGAGGACGGCGCGCTTTGCGTGCCTACGAGATTTCTCGCCCGTCCGTTCAGCCACCAACCGGAAGCCCGACTGTTGCGAGCGCGTTCCTACAGCAAATCTGTGGCAACGCAAGGGGTGGGCGGCGAAAGTCGCCCGCTACCAGAGCCGCAGCGTGACCACGCCGGCCAGCACGAGGGATGTGGCGATGATTTTGCCCGCCGTCAGCTTCTCGCCGAGGAAGAGGACGCCGATGAACAGCGCGAAGACGGTGGAGGTTTCGCGCAGCGCCGTGACCACGGCGATGGGAGCCTGCGTCATGGCCCAGACGACAAGGGCGTAGGCGATCACCGAACCGCATCCGCCGAGAATGAGCGGCTTTCGGCCCGTGGTCACGGTCGCCTTCAGCGCGTCCATATTGATGACGGCCATCAGCGCGGCGAAGACGATGGCGTTGATGAGTGTCATCCACGCGATATACCCGATCGCATTGCCGGAAACGCGGGCGCCGAGCCCATCGAGCAGGGAATAAGAAGCGATGAAGACGCCTGTGATGAGGGCGGCACCGACGGCAGCCGGATTTCGCAACCCGTTGCGACCTTTCACGAGCCCCAGTGTGAAAATACCGAGCACGATGAGCGCGATACCGGTCAGTTCGCCGATGCCGAGATCGGCTTCGAGAATGCCGATGGAAAAAAGTGCAACCAGGGCCGGGCCGCTGCCGCGGGCGATGGGGTAAACCTGTGTGTAGTCACCCAGCCGATATGCCCGCATCAGGCTCAGCTGATAGCCGGTGTGTACCAGCACCGAACCTGCGAGATAGGGCCATGCTTCGACAGGTGGAGCGGGAAGGAAGGGCAGGACGAGCAGCGCCAGCGGCGCGTGGCCGATGGTGACCGCCGTCATGGAAACCACCTTGTCGCCGGTGGAT
>JBCCRF010000164.1:0-6644 GCA_039208305.1 Pseudomonadota bacterium | reverse complement strand
TCACCGCAGCGTCAGCCCAATGGCATGACCGGGAATGGCTGGAGTCCACCAAGCCGGAGAGCATCACGCTTACCGATCTGACGGAGGAATGGTCGACACAACTCGTTACGGGGCCGAACTCCCGTGCGATTATTGAGGACGCCGCGGAAGGCTTTGACCCCGATCTGCCATGGCTGACCCGCCAGAACGCCACCATCGCCGGCAAGGAAGTTACGCTGCTACGCGTATCCTTTGCCGGTGAGCTCGGCTGGGAGGTGCATTCGCAAGTGGCGGATACATCAGACGTCTACGATGCTGTCATGGCGGCGGGTGAGGCGCATAGCCTGAAACCTTTCGGCATGTTCGCGCTGGACGCGCTGCGGCTGGAGAAAGGCTATCGCATCTGGAAGGGCGACCTCTCCACCGACTACACGGTGCTGCAGGGCGGCCTCGGTCGCTTCATCAAGTGGGACAAAGCGAATTTCCGCGGCAAGGCGGCTCTGGAGAACGAACGTCAGCAGGGCAGTGCCAAGCGCTTCGCCACCTTCGTGGTGGAGGCCGGTGCCTTCGATGCACCCACCATGTCGCCCATCTGGAAAGGCAATCAGGTGGTGGGTGAGACGACCTCCGGCGGCTGGGGCCACCGGGTCGACAAATCCATTGCGCTCGGCGTCGTTAACACCGACCTTGCCGAACCGGGCGAGGTGCTGGAAATCGAAATGTACGGCAAGCGCTACCCGGCTACCGTGCAAGCCGACCAGCCGCTGTGGGATCCGAGGAACGAGAGGATCCGCGCCTGATGGGCGATCTCGCTCCCTACCTGCCAGGGTTCTTCGCCGCCTACGCGATCCTGATCGTTGCCGCATCATCGCCCGGTCCTGCCGTCGCGATGCTGTTGGGCATCGGGCTGGGCCAAGGGCGGTGGGCCGCCATGATCGCGACGGCTGGTATTGCGGTCGGCAGCCTTACGCTGAATGCGCTGACGCTGCTCGGCGTGAGCGTTATCCTGCGGGAAGCGGCGTGGGTGATGGGCATCATGCGCGTATTGGGTGCCGCTTATCTGTTGTGGCTGGCCTATTGTGCATTTCGCAAAGCGCTGTCGGGTGCTGAAGTGGAGTTGAAGAAGACGAAACCCCGAAGTGGCCCGCAATTGTTCGCTATGGGGTATCTGCTTCAGGTCACCAACCCGAAGGCCATCGTCTTTTGGCTTGCCATAGCATCCGTCGGCGCGACGCAGGGGGCGGGCATTGGCGTGATCGCGCTCTTCGTGCTCGGCGCGCTCTTTATTTCCTTCGTCTGCCATGCAGCGTGGGCGCTGCTGCTATCGTCTGCGGTCGTGCGCGCGGGCTACGGTCGCATCCGCCGACCCGTCGAAGCGGTGCTCGGCAGCCTGTTCGCGTTCTTCGCCTTCCGGCTCGTCACGGAGCGGGGCTGATCCGTGACTGAGATTTTTCATCAGCCTGATCGTGCGGCGGACTACAGTGACACCTTTGCTGGGCCGAACGCGCATGAACAGCTTACCGCCCGTGAGCTTGCGGCTCTTGCCCTATCGCGTGTGCCGGGATGGTTTGCGGCCATGTTCGCACTCCGCCAGCGGCTTGCTTCGCTTGTCGGATTGAAAACCGCCCATGGCGATGGCGGACAGGTGGGCACCGACTTCCTGCTCGAGCTGCCCGTGTTGATCGAAGAGCCGGACAGGTTTCGCGCTGGGTTGAATGACCGGCATCTTGATTTCGCGATCGACGTTCGCAAGCGCAATGGCGAGGTCTCGATCACGACGGATATCTGGTTTGGCGAAGCGGGGGGCGGCCTGTTCGGGCGCGCTTATCTCACCGCTGTCAAACCCTTTCACAATGCCATCCTGCGCCATTGGGTGCGGGTTATTGCAACACCGGAGGTCGCATGACCAAAATCGTTCTTCTTGATGGGGGCATGGGGCAGGAGCTGATCGCCCGCTCCGCCAACCCGCCATCGCCTCTCTGGTCGGCCCGGGTGATGCTGGACGAGCCGGAGATCGTGGAAGCGACACACCGCGACTATATCGAAGCCGGTGCGAAAGTTCTCATCCTCAACACCTATAGCGCTACACCGGAACGGCTGGCGCGCGATGCAGATGTGTCTTTGTTCGAACCGTTGCAGGCGAAAGCTGTCGAGTTAGCGAAGGCGGCGAAGGGTGGTCGTGATGACGTCAAGATTGCTGGCTGTCTGCCGCCGTTGTTCGGTTCCTACCACCCCGAAAATGCGCCGGATGAGGGAACTTGCCTCACTACATATCGACGTATCGTCGCCGAGCAGGCCCCCCATGTGGATGTCATCATCTGCGAGACCCTGGGTAGCATCCGCGAGGTGAAAGCTGCCGTGCGAGCATGCGTCGAAGCTGGTATTCCTGTGTGGTGCGGCATGACAGCGATGGACGCCAATGGTTCGCTTCTGCGCTCCGGCGAAACGGTTGCCGAAGCGGCGCAAGGTGCGAAAGAAGAAGGGGCCGCCGCCGTCGCTATCAACTGCTCCTGGCCGGAAGCGATCACCGAGGCCATTCCCGATCTCGCCGCCACAGGCCTGCCCTTCGGTGGTTGGGCCAATGGTTTCACCAATGCCGGAGCCGATCTTGCGCTCGGCGGTACGGTCGAAGGAATGGGTAAGCGCACCGATTTGGGCCCCGAATCCTATGCCGACCACGCCATGGGTTGGGTCGACGCGGGCGCCACGATTGTCGGCGGCTGCTGCGAAGTCGGCCCCGCTCATATTGTCGAAATATCCCGCCGCCTCGCCGCTGCTGGGCATACGATTTCCGGAGAACTGTGATGGCTAAAACCGTTCCCACCAAAGCCCGTGCCGTCATCATCGGCGGTGGCGTTGCCGGGTGTTCCGTTGCTTACCATTTGGCAAAGCTCGGCTGGAAAGATGTCGTGCTGCTGGAGCGAAAGCAGCTGACCAGCGGGACGACGTGGCACGCAGCCGGGCTGATCGCGCAGCTGCGGGCGACGAAGAACATGACGCGGCTCGCGAAATACAGCCAGGAACTCTACGGCGAGCTGGAAGCGGAGACTGGGGTGGCCACGGGCTTCCGCCGTTGCGGGTCCATCACCGTTGCGCTGACGGATGAGCGACGGCAGGAAATTTTGCGTCAGGCCTCCATGGCCCGCGCTTTTGGTGTGGATGTCGAGGAGATTTCCGCTGCCGAAGTGAAAGAGCGCTACCCCCATGTGAATGTCGATGATGTGCGGGCCGCCGTCTATCTCGACAAGGATGGGCAGGGCGATCCGGCCAATATCGCGCTCGCGCTTGCCAAGGGCGCGCGGATGAACGGTGCGCAGGTGATCGAGGGTGTGAAGGTCACCGAGATCCACAAGGAGCCGAACGGCCGTGGTCAGCGTGTTACTGGCGTATCCTGGTCCCGCGATGGAGCGGACGAACAGGGCCATATCGAGGCGGATATCGTCGTCAATTGCGGAGGCATGTGGGCGCATGAGCTGGGCCGTATGGCGGGCGTTTCCGTGCCGCTGCATGCTTGCGAGCGTTTCTATATCGTCACCGAAGCGATCGAAGGCCTGACCCGCCTGCCCGTGCTGCGCGTGCCGGATGAATGCGCCTATTATAAAGAAGACGCTGGCAAGATGCTGCTCGGTGCGTTCGAGCCGAACGCCAAGCCCTGGGCCTCCACCCTGCCGGGTGCTTACTACGGCGACACGAAAGGCATTCCGGACGATTTCTGCTTCGACCAGTTGCCGGAGGATTTCGACCATTTCGAACCGATCCTCGAAAGCGCCGTCGAGCGTATGCCGATGCTGGGGGAAGCGGGCATCCACACCTTTTTTAACGGGCCGGAGAGTTTTACGCCGGACGATGCCTACCACCTGGGCGAAGCACCGGAGCTGCAGAATTTCTGGGTCTGTGCCGGGTTCAATTCCATCGGTATCCAGTCCTCCGGTGGCGCGGGCATGGCGCTCGCCCACTGGATGGAACATGGCCACCCGCCCTTCGATATCGGCGATGTGGACATCCGTCGCATGCAACCGTTCCAGAACAACAAGACCTATCTGTTCGAGCGGGCGAAGGAATCGCTCGGCCTGCTCTATGCCGACCACTTTCCCTTCCGCCAGATGGACACGGCTCGCGGCATCCGCCGCACGCCCTTCCATGAGCATCTGAAAGCCCATGGTGCTGTTTTTGGTGAAGTCGCCGGATGGGAGCGCGCCAACTGGTTCGCCAATCCAGCGCAGGAGGCGGTCTACAAATACTCCTGGGAACGGCAGAACTGGTTCCAGAATGCGGCGGAAGAGCACCGCGCGGTGCGCGGCAATGTCGGCATGTACGACATGTCATCCTTCGGCAAAATTCGCGTAGTCGGGCGCGATGCTGAGAAGTTCCTGAACAGGGTTTGCGGCAATGATGTTGCCGTGCCGGTTGGCAAGATCACCTACACGCAGTTCCTGAACGAGCGCGGCGGGATCGAGGCTGACGTCACCGTCACGCGCCTTGGCGAGCAGGACTATATCGTCGTCACACCTGCCGCGACCGTGCCGCGGGAACTGTCATGGATGCGCCGTCACGTGAGTGACGATGCTGTCGCCATTATGGATATGACCTCGGCTGAAGGCGTGCTGGCGGTCATGGGTCCGAATGCACGCATCCTGCTGGAGAAGGTGTCGTCCCACGACTGGTCGAACGACAATCACCCATTCGGGCAGGCGCATGAGATCGAGCTTGGCATGGGCACGGCGCGGGCCCACCGTGTTACCTATGTTGGCGAGCTTGGATGGGAACTCTACATGCCCACCGACATGTGCGCCCACGCCTTCGAGACGCTGATGGAGGCCGGTGTCGACATGAACCTCAAACTGTGCGGCATGCACATGATGGACTCGCTGCGTATCGAAAAAGGTTATCGCCATTTCGGCCATGACATCACGGAAGAGGACCATGTGGTGGAAGCCGGTCTCGGCTTTGCGGTGAAGACGGCGAAGGAGAACTTCATCGGTCGCGATGCCGTGCTGAAGAAGCGCGAAGAGGGGCTGGCGATGCGCCTAACGCAATTCAAGCTGAAGGATCCGATGCCGCTGCTCTACCACAACGAGCCGATCATCCGCGATGGCGAGATCGTGTCCTATGTAACCTCGGCCAATTACGGCCACACGCTGAACGGTGCCATGGCGTTGGGCTACATTCCCTGCAAGGGTGAGAAACCGGATGAGATGCTGGCGTCGACCTACGAGATCGAAATCGCGGGCGAGCGCTTTGAGGCGGAAGCGAGCCTGAAACCGATGTATGATCCCAAGTCGGAGCGAGTGAAAGCTTAAGCCGTGGCCTCTTCTGAATACACGTCCAACGGATGGCAAACGGTTGACATCGTAAAGTGGGTTGCGACCGTTATTCAGCTAATGGGCTACGGTCTTACGGGCCTGAATGTCGTGCCTTGGAACGTGCTCGCCTTTGTGGTCGGTATCGTGCTGTGGTTCCTCGTGGGTTTCATGTGGAAGGACCGGGCGATCATGGTTGTGCATATCGGCGCGTTTGTCGCTTTGGTTGCCGGGTATCTGAACTCCTGAAAGCCGTTCAGCACCCTGAAGAAAATCGCTTTGCGAAATTATAAATCGGGTGCAGTCTTCACCTTTGACGAGGCGAAGGTCGCAAAGCATGGACCAGTCCGAAAAAGCCGAGCTGTTCGAGGAGCTTCACCGGCCCGGTGATCCCTTCGTCATTCCTAACATTCACGATGTCGGCTCTGCCAAAATGATGGCGGCTATGGGCGCGAAGGCGGTGGCGACGACCTCCGCCGGGTTCGCCTTCACCGTCGGTCAGCCGGATGGCATCCGCGTCTCGCGCGACGAGATGCTGGACCATTGTGAAGACGTGGTGCGGGCCGTGAACATCCCGGTCTCCGCCGATCTGGAAAACGGCTATGCCGATGATCCCGACGGTGTGGCGGAATGCGTCAATCTTGCCGCCGAAGTTGGCCTCGTGGGCTGCACCATTGAGGACACAAGCTTCGATAAGGCGCAGCCCTCCTATGATTTTGAGATCGCTGTGGAGCGCGTACGCGCCGGGGCGGAAGCCGCGGAGGCGTTGCCCTTCCCTTTCATGTTCTGCGCCCGCGCCGACGGCGTTCTGATCGGTTCCTACGACGTGCAGGAGGCCATCCGCCGATTGCAGGCCTATGAAGATGTTGGGGCGCAGATGGTGTATTGTCCGCTGCCACCCTCGATGGAGGATTACGCCGCGATCTGTGCCAGCGTTTCCATTCCGGTGAACGTGCTCTGCGCAGGCAATTTCACGAAATACTCGCGCGATGATTTTGCAAAGATCGGCGCGGCGCGCATTTCCATAGGGTCGGCGCTGGCCCGTGTTACCCACCGCGCCATTCTCGATATCGGTCAGTCGATGATTGCCGACGGCGATTTCACCGGACTGCAGCACAGTGTGTCCGGCGGCAAGATCGACAAGATGCTGAAGGAGGGCAGTGCTTAGCACCAGCCGACCTTCGGGCGACGTCACTTTGGGAGGAGAGACGCCATGAGCCTAGCCGATGAATTTCAGGCACCGCCCCAGCCTAGGCGGTCTGGCCCAATGTTACTCAGACACTTACCCTAGGGGGCGACTCAAGAGAAGGAGATGTGGCTAGGGATTCTCTGTCACTCGATGTAAACAACACAGCACCGAATTTA
>JBCCRF010000163.1:0-6694 GCA_039208305.1 Pseudomonadota bacterium | reverse complement strand
CAACAATCCGGTAGAGGTCCAGGACCCGGTGCGCGCCGCGCTGGATGCCGCCCACGCCATTCGCCGCGAACTCTCAGGCTCCCGCTTCGCATGCCGCATCGGCCTGGCCTACGGGCCGGTGGTATCAGGACGTATAGGTTCATCGAGCCGTCAGGCCTTCACGGTCTATGGCGAGGCGGTGAACATCGCCGCACGGCTGCAGGATCACGGTAAGAGCGCTGGAGCGAGCTTTTTGGTCGACCGGAATTTCACCCAGATCGACCTCACCGATTGGCGCGCATTGGGTGAGGTAGAATTGAGGGGCATTGGCACGCCTGTTGAGGCCTATTGCCTTTAACCGAACGGTTTCTCGAACTCATCGGTCTCGTGGTTCAGCGTCCACAACTCGCCGTCTGAAATATCGAACCATGCGCCGTGGAGCGAAATCTGCTCTCGGTCCAGAAGCGTCGAGACGCAGGGGAAGCTTTTTAGGTTTTGCAGCGAATTGCGGATGCCCTCAGCCTCCAGCTTGAACTGAAGGTCGGCAGCCGTCTCACCCTCGTGACGCTCGATCTTCGCGGCAACGGGATCCAGCAATGCGATCCATTTGCCAATAAAATTGCCCGGCGACAGGGGCTTGCCGCCATCGCCTGTCATCTGCTGGGCGACGGCTGCGATGCCACCGCAGCGGCCGTGGCCCATGACGACGATATGTTTCACCCGCAATTCCTGCACAGCATATTCCAGCGCCGCGGAGGTGATGTGAACGTGCTCGGAATCGATGAAGGGCGGCACGATATTGGCCACGTTGCGGACGACGAAAATCTCGCCAGGTGCGGTGCCAAAGATGGTTTCGGGCGCTGCGCGGCTGTCGCAGCAAGCGATCACCATGGTTTCCGGTCGCTGGCCTTTGGCGGCGAGTTCCTCGTAGCGCTCCCGCTCGCGAGAGAGGCGGTTCTTTCGGAAATGAGCGTAACCCCCCAAAAGCTTTCGGGGGAAATCAGGCTCTACCAATTCGCGTTTGCGTTTCGGTGCGGGTGCCTCGGTTTCAGTATAGTTCACCGGCGCGGTGGCGAAATTGGTGTCGGAAATATCGTCCATTTGGCAGACCCCCCAGTCATTATGTCGCAGAGGCTAGCAGAGACTGATCTCGGGGGCCAATCACCGATGGTCTAATCCTCTATCGCGCGGGCCTCGCTCTCCAACAGGATCGGCACGCCATCGCGCACGGGGTAGGCGAGGAGGGAGCGCTTGCAGACCAATTCCTGTGCGGCCTCATCGTATGACAGCGCGCCGTAGCTGCGCGGGCAGACCAGCAATTCCAACATCTTGATGGAAAGCGCTGGACCATTGCCGCGGGGTGGTTGATCGGCCGTTCCGGCGGTTGGAACCGCTTTTTTCTTCTCGCTTTTCGGCACGTCTATTGCAGCGTCGAGGAGGATGTTCCCGCTTCGCGCGCCAGCATGATTTCGGTGATGGCCACCAGCGTTTCGGAGCGGGTTTTCAGGTCCGGGGCTTCCAGCAGTGCCTGTTTCTCCGCCGGTCCGTAGGGGCTCATCATGGACAATGTGTTGACCAGCGTTTCCGTGTTGGCCTCGCGCACACCGTCCCAGTCGGCCTCCATGTCGTTGGCCTCAAGAAACTGCTTGAAGGTGCGCAGCAATCCATCCCGGTCCACGGCCTTGGCGGCTTCCGCATTGTCCTGCAGGTCGTCGGCGAAGCCGGCGACGGTTGCGTTGCGGTAGCCGCTGACCATCTTGCTTTCTTCGCGGATACGGAAACGCGCAACGCCGGACAAGTTGATCATGATGCGGCCATCGCCGCTTTCCTGATGCGCCGTGATGCGACCCATACAGCCAACATCGCAAAGCAGCGGACGATCTTCGTCCTGTTCACCATCGGCGAGATCGAAACGAGGCTGCACCATGCCGATCATGCGATGGCCAGCAAGGGCATCGTCAATCATGGCGAGATAACGCGGTTCGAAAATGTTGAGGGGCATATTGCCAGCCGGCAGCAACAGTGCGCCCGTTAGCGGAAACAGGGGAATGGAAGCTGGCAGATCGGCCAGATCAAGATAGGTCTCGTTTCCCGCTTTCATCGCATCGCACTCCTGTAAATGCCCGGAGCCAGAGGTAGGCGTGCAGGCACCGCTTCACAACCGGCCCCTTGTCACAGGGGTCGTGAACCTCAGTCTCCGGTCCGGGTTACGGCCAAATACTGGTGAACCGCAGAGATGCAGACCGAACCTTCGCCAACGCCTGAAGCGACGCGTTTCACCGAGCCGGAACGGACATCGCCCACCGCAAAAATGCCTGGGATGGAGGTGGCGAAGGGTGTCTCCGCCATGCTGCAAGCCTTCGGGCCGGACAGGACGAAGCCGCGCTCGTCCAGATCTACGCAATCGCCCAGCCATGTCGTGTTGGGCACGGCACCGATCATGATGAAGACGTTGCCCATCTCCTTCACCTCGCCCTCGCCTGTCTTGGAATTGGTCCATGTCACCCGCTCCAGCATACGCTCGCCTTCGAGCTTCGTGATCTCGGTGTAGGTGTGCAGGGTGATCCGCGACGACTCGTCGATGCGTTTGACGAGATAATCCGACATCGTGTCCGCCAGCCCGTCACCCCGCACCAGCACATGAACATGTTTGGCGTAGCCCGACAGGAAGACGGCAGCCTGACCGGCGGAATTGCCGCCGCCCACCACCGCGACCTCCGAGCCGTGACAGAACTGTGCTTCCAGCGCGGTGGCAGCGTAGTGGATGCCCTGTCCTTCGAAACGTTCATAATTCTCCAGGCTGAGCCGCCGATAGGTGGCTCCACAGGCAAGGATGACGGCGCGGGCTTTCACACCGATGCCGCCTTCAATGGTAAGGTCAAAGATGTCACCGTTTCTTTCGATCTCCGTCGCACCCCGGGCGATGGAGAATTGCGCGCCGAATTTCTGTCCCTGTATCCAGGCACGCCCGGCAAGTGCCTGACCTGAAATGCCGGTGGGGAAGCCCAGATAGTTCTCGATCTTGGAACTGGTGCCCGCCTGCCCTCCGGGGGCCTCCGCCTCAATGACGATCGTATCGAGATTCTCCGAAGCGCCGTACACGCAAGCCGACAGCCCCGCCGGACCTGCGCCCACCACGGCGAGATCGAACACTTTCTCGCTGTCGATATCCTCAGTCAGCCCCAGATTGTCGGCAAGTTCTGCCGTGGTCGGGTTCTTCCACACCTCGCCATCTGGCGTGCGGACGAGGGCAACGTCAGATGGCTCGATATGGCATTCGCGCATGTAGTGCTGCGTTTGATCTGCCGAGGGCTCCATCACCGAGACCGGGTAGCCGTTACGGGTAAGAAACCGCTGCATGCGCACTACATCGCGGCCATTGGCGTTGCCAATGATCGTGACCCCCGCTTCCTGATGCATGATGAAAGCGGTGCGCCGCAGGATGAAGGCTCGCATGATGATCTCGCCAATATCCTGCTCGGTGGACGACATGCGGCGGAACTGATCGCGGTTTAGTCGCAGAAGGCAGGAATTTTCCGCTGTCTTGCCATCCACCAGAATCTTGCGACGGTTGAACAGGTCAAGTTCGCCGGTGAACTGGTTCTTGGCATGGGTGGCAATGATGTTGTCTTCGCCATCCAAGTCGCCGTCTATGATGGAAATCGATCCTTCCAGAATGACGAAAAAATCGACCCCGCGCTGACCGCGCTCGAACAGTATGGTGTCCGCAGGTGTGTCTTCCACCGTACCATAAGGGATGATGCGCTTCAGCTGCTCATCGGTCAGTTTCGGAAAGGTCTGCGCTGCGCGGGCGTAAGGATCGGTAGGTGTGGTTACCGCTTCGCGTGCACCCTGTGCCGCCGATTGTGCGGTTTGATCGTTCTCAGCCATGAGGTTTTATCTCTCCAAACCGCGTTTTCAATCGCGCCAATTCAACGAGCCACGCGCTTTCCATGCCGTCGAAACTGCCAAACCACTGATCAGGCATCGGCACCGACGAATGGCAGCTGCCGGATACTCTCGCCGGTGAGCCCGCGCCAGGCATTGGCGACGGCAGGCGCGATGGGCGGTGTGCCCGGCTCGCCAATGCCTGTCGGCGCCTCGGTGGATGCGATGATCGACACCTCGACCTCCGGCATTTCGTTGATGCGCAGCATGCGGTAGTCGTCGAAATTCGACTGCTGCACCTCACCGCCTTCTGCCAGCGTGATCGCATCGTAGAGCGCAGCTCCGAGGCCGTAGCCGACACCACCTTCGATCTGCGCACGGATGACGTTGGGGTTCACCGCAACGCCGCAATCAACCGCACACCAGACCTTGTGAACTTTCGGGCGGCCGTCCTCTTCCGACACCTCAGCCGCCATGGCGACATATGTGTTGAAACTCTCGTGCAAGGCGATGCCACGGGCGCGGCCATTGGGCTCCTGTGGGCCGGACCAATCGATCATATCGGCCAGCCGCTGCAACACGCCAGCATCGCGCGGGGAGTCCGTAATGAGAGCGAGACGGCCCTCCACCACATCCTTGCCGCCTGCGATCAGCGCTTCGTCGAGGAAAACTTCCGTTGCAAAGGCCGTGTGGGTGTGGCCGACGGCGCGCCACCACAGGCCTGTAACGGGTGTCTGCATCTCCGCCCAGGTGACCCGGTGAGCGGGCCATTTGTAGGGCATTTTGGTGGAGCCTTCGACGGCGGTCGCATCGATGCCCTGCTGTATGAGGCCCTCGAAAGCCGAGCCGCGCAGGAACGACTGGTTGGCGATGTTGTTGCGCCAGGCTACGATATTGCCATCAGCATCCAGACCGGCTTCGAGATGGTGCGCGGTGAGCGGGCGATAGTATCCGCCGCGAATATCATCGCTGCGCGACCACAGCATTTTGTAGCTGCCTGCCTGATCAGGCGCGGCGGCAATGGCCGCAAGTTCCGCCGCTACCGGCGAGCCGGGTTGCGCGCGTCGGCCAAAGGAGCCGCCGGTCAGCATCGTGTTGATAGACACACGATCCTGTGGAATCTCGAGCGTGGCTGCGATGGTGCCGTGATCGACCGTCTGCAGCTGTGATCCCATCCACACTTCCGCCTCGCGACCGGCATCGGTCTCACGAATTTCGATGACACCGTCGATAGGCTCCATCGGCGCGTGGGCGAGGAAGGGGAAGGTGTAATCGGCACTCAGGCGCTTCGCGGCACCTTCCATGGCAGCATCGACATCGCCGCTTTCCTCGGCGACCGTGCTGCCCATTTTTGCAGCCTCAACCCATTCCTGCGTCATCTGGGCAGAGGAGCGGGTTTCGGCATCGGCAAAGTCCCAGTTCACCTTCAGCGCATCGCGACCCTTGAAAGCGGCATAGGTGTTGCTGGCATAGACCGCGATACCGTTCGGCACCTGATGGGTGTAGGCGACACCTTCTACAGCAAGCGTATCGGCGTCGTCGTAGTTGATGAGCGTCGCACCGAATTTCGGCGGGTGGGCAACGGCGACGGTCAACATGCCGTCGCGATAGATATCGATGGCGAAGTCTGCCGAACCGTTTGTCTTGGCGAGGCTGTCGAGTTTGGGGCGGTCAGTGCCAATCAGCACGAAGTCCTTGGGGTCTTTCACTGGAACATCGACAGGCACTGGCACGTCCGCCGCTGCGGTGGCGAGCGCGCCAAAGCCGGATTCTTTTCCCGACTTCTCGTGCCGCACCTTGCCTTTCGATACGGTGATCTCGTCGGCTGATACGTTCCATGTCTCAGCGGCGGCGGCGATCAGCATGGCCTTGGCCGCAGCGCCCGCCTGACGCATCTGCATGTAGGAATTGGCGATGGCTGTGGACCCGCCCGTGCCCTGCAGGCCGAATAGGGTGTTGGCGTAGATTTCCGCATCGGCAGGTGCGGAGACGGCGCGCATCTGATCCCAGTCCGCGTCTAGCTCTTCTGCGACGAGGGTGGACAAGCCCGTGTAAGTGCCCTGGCCGAATTCGATGTGTTTGACGAGCACCGTCACCGTGTCGTCGGTGGCGATACGGATGAAGGCATTGGGTTCAAACGTTGCGGCAACGGGCTCATCGGCCTGAATGATGCCCGCAACGACCGATTGTGCGGCGGCGCGTTTGTTAAGCGGCAGGAAAAGGCCAAGCGTCAGGCCGCCTGCTGCGGTGAGAAACTGGCGGCGGTTGGCATGAAGGGTCATCGCTTAGGCCTCCAGCTTTTCGGCAGCATCTTTGATCGCTTGGCGGATGCGTGTGTAGGTGGCGCAACGGCAGATATTGCCGACCATGGCCTCGTCGATGTCTGTATCGCTGGGTTTGCGGTTCTCCATCAGCAGCGCCGTGGCGCTTATCACCTGACCCGACTGACAATAACCGCATTGGGGCACGTCGATTGCGACCCATGCTTCCATCACCGCTTTGGCTTCTGCGCTGTCCATCCCCTCAATGGTTGTGACCTCGCTGCCATCCACAGCGTCGATGGGGGTAACGCAGGAGCGCATCGCTACGCCATCCACCATCACGGTACACGCGCCGCATTGTGCGATGCCGCAGCTGAATTTCGTGCCTGTCAGTCTCAGTTCATCGCGCAGAGCCCAAAGCAGCGGCATATCGGGATCGACCGTCAGTTCGTGGTCTTGGCCGTTGACCCGAACGCGAGTGATGCCATCGTCCAGCGCTTCTTCCAGCTCCTTGCCCGTGGGCCTCGGCGTTGGGATGGTGACAGTCGCCATGTTGAACCCTCCAT
>JBCCRF010000162.1:0-6720 GCA_039208305.1 Pseudomonadota bacterium | reverse complement strand
GCGACGATCAACTACCCATACGAAAAGGGTGAATCATCACCTCGTTTCCGTGGTGAACACGCCCTGCGCCGGTATCCCAATGGTGAAGAGCGCTGCATTGCCTGCAAGCTCTGTGAAGCGGTTTGCCCGGCGCAGGCCATCACGATCGAGGCGGGACCGCGCCGCAATGATGGAACCCGCCGCACGGTGCGCTACGACATCGACATGGTGAAATGCATCTATTGCGGCTTTTGCCAGGAAGCCTGCCCGGTAGACGCCATCGTAGAAGGCCCGAATTTCGAGTTCTCGACCGAGACCCGCGAGGAACTCTACTACGACAAAGAAAAACTGTTGGAAAACGGTGCCCGCTGGGAGCGTGAGTTGGCGCGCAACATCGCGCTCGATGCCCCCTATCGGTAGAAAGCACGCACGGTTGGTCTGACCGGTAAAACTGCACCCATCGGCCCATGGACGGGGCGAGGGTGAGGCGTTAAGAGGGCGCCATGTCGCAGGTGGTGAGGCATAATCTTCACCGCCTAGAAGGGATGCCGCAAGGCAGACGGGCAGGAGCCTGCGGAACACCGCGCCTTCTGTCGAGTTGAGGAAACACAGACCCGATGGGCGTCGCCGCGCTATTTTTCTACCTCTTCGCCACGGTCTGCGTCGCGTCCGCCTTCATGGTGATCGCATCCCGCAACCCTGTGCACTCCGTGCTGTTTCTGATTCTGTGCTTCTTCAACGCGGCTGGCATTTTTATGCTGACGGGGGCTGAGTTTCTCGCCCTCATACTGATCGTGGTCTACGTGGGCGCGGTCGCAGTGCTTTTCCTTTTCGTCGTCATGATGCTCGACGTGGATTTCGCAGAACTGCGCGAAGGCTTTCTTCAATATCTGCCCATCGGTGCGGTGATCGGACTGATCCTCGCAGTGGAATTGATTCTTGTTCTCGGTGGCCTGTCATTCGACCCGGAGGTAACCGCCCGCGCTGTTCAGCCCATCCCCGATCTGGCAGAAGTGTCCAACATCCAGGCCATCGGCGATCTGCTCTACACGAAGTACATCTTCTTCTTCCAGATGTGCGGCCTCATCCTGCTGGTGGCCATGATCGGTGCGATTGTGCTGACGCTCTCCCATCGGCCGGACGTCAGACGCCAGAACGTTGCCGATCAGGTCGCTCGCGATCCCAACGATGTCGAACTTCGTTCGGTCAAGCCGGGAGAGGGTATCTGATATGGAAATCGGCCTCTCACACTTTCTCACGGTCGCAGCGATCCTGTTCACGCTCGGTGTGTTCGGGATCTTTCTGAACCGCAAGAACGTCATCGTCATTCTTATGTCGGTCGAACTCATCTTGCTCGCCGTGAATATCAACTTCCTCGCCTTCGCTCAGGCCAATGGGGACATGATGGGGCAGATGTTTGCGCTCTTCATTCTCACCGTCGCAGCGGCGGAAGCCGCTATTGGACTGGCCATTCTCGTTGTTTTCTTCCGCAACCGTGGCTCCATCGCGGTGGAAGATGTCGATATGCTGAAAGGGTAGAGCGCGAGGCGACCGCGACAGTATCACAATGCTTCATCTCATCGTCTTCCTTCCGCTTTTCGGTTTCCTGATTGTCGGCCTGCTCGGCAATCGTATGGGGGCGACCGCGTCCGAATATGTGACCACCGGCTTCATGGGCGTGTCCGCGCTGCTGTCTTGGGTGGTGTTCAGCTCGTTCTGGCTTGGCGGTGGCGAGGCCTTCACGGTTGACGTGCTGCGTTGGATGTCTGTGGGCAATTTCACTGCTGACTGGTCGTTCCGCGTCGACACGCTGACGGCTGTGATGTTGGTGGTGGTGAATACCGTTTCTTTCCTCGTGCACATGTATTCCATCGGTTACATGAGCCACGATCCGCATCGCCCGCGCTTCTTCGCTTATTTGTCACTCTTCACCTTCGCGATGCTGATGCTGGTGACATCGGACAACCTGATCCAGATGTTCTTCGGCTGGGAAGGTGTGGGCCTCGCGTCTTATTTGCTGATCGGCTTCTGGTACAAAAAGCCTTCCGCAAACGCTGCTGCGATGAAGGCCTTTGTGGTCAACCGTGTTGGCGATTTCGGCTTTGCACTCGGAATTTTCGGTGTCTTCGTCTTTTTCGGGTCTGTCAGCTTCGACGTGATCTTCGCCAAGGCCATCAGCATCGCCGAGGCTGCTTCTGCGCCTGAAGGGCCCGTCTTTGAGTTTGTCGGTTACGCCTTGGATCAGGGCTCCGCGCTCACGGTGATTTGCCTGCTGCTTTTCACTGGCGCGATGGGCAAGTCGGCCCAATTCCTGCTTCACACATGGTTGCCGGACGCGATGGAAGGCCCCACGCCGGTGTCCGCGCTTATTCATGCTGCCACCATGGTCACCGCGGGTGTGTTCCTGGTCGCCCGTATGTCACCCGTTTTCGAACTGTCCGCGACCGCTTTGACGATCGTCACGATATTCGGCGCGACGACGGCCTTCTTCGCAGCGACGGTCGGCCTTGTGCAGAACGATATCAAGCGCGTGATTGCCTACTCCACCTGTTCCCAGCTCGGTTACATGTTTGCAGCGCTCGGTGTCGGTGCCTACGGCGCAGGTGTGTTCCACCTGTTCACCCATGCGTTCTTCAAGGCATTGCTCTTCCTGTGCGCAGGCTCCGTCATTCACGCGGTGTCGAATGAACAGGACATGCGCAAAATGGGTGGTCTGCGGACGCATATTCCCAAGACCTATTGGATGATGATCATCGGTACGATCGCCATCACCGGCATCGGCATTCCGGGGACGCTGATAGGTACGGCTGGTTTCTTCTCGAAAGATGCGATTATCGAGAGTGCTTACGTAGGCGCCAATCCGGCATCGGCTTACGCCTTCTGGATGCTGACGATTTCAGCATTCTTCACCGCGTTCTATTCGTGGCGGCTGATCTTCATGACGTTCCACGGAAAGCCGCGCGCGTCGGCAGATGTTATGAGCCACATTCACGAAAGCCCCAATGTGATGCTCATCCCGCTCTACGTCTTGGCAGTCGGTGCATTGTTTGCGGGTGTCGTGTTCAAGGCGCCTTTCATCGGCTCCAACCACTCCATTGGCGCGATTGACCCCACCTATTTGGAATTCTGGCGGGGGGCGCTGTTCACCGGACCTAACAATCAGATTTTGGAGATGTTCCAGGACGTTCCCAAGCTCGTGAAATGGGACGCGATGATCGTTGGCACTATAGGGCTTGCGATCGCTTACTTTTTCTACATCCGCTCGCCTGAAACGCCTGTTCAATTGGCCCGTGAGCACAACGGCCTCTACAAATTCCTTCTCAACAAATGGTATTTCGACGAGCTCTACGATTTCCTGTTCGTCCGCCCCGCCAAGCGCATCGGTCACTTTCTCTGGAAGCAGGGCGATGGCCGGGTCATAGACGGTTTCGGACCAAACGGTGTTGCCGCCCGTGTTCAGGACGTGACGGCGAAGGTCGTGAAACTGCAGACCGGTTATCTCTATCATTACGCTTTCGCGATGCTGATTGGCGCGGCTGCGCTTATCACCTACATCATGTTTACCGGGGTCAACTGATCCATGGCCGATCTCCCGATCCTCACCATTACAACCTTTCTGCCGCTTGTCGGCGCGCTGATCGTTTTCCTAATTTGGGAAGACAGTGAAATTGCGCGCCGCAACGTGCGCATGGTCGCACTTCTGACCACGACGCTCACCTTCCTCGTGTCGCTTGGCATCTGGGCTGGCTTCGACAACAGCCGCGCCGACTTCCAGTTCGTCGAAAAAGTTGAATGGATCAGCGAAGGCGGTATCGCCTACCACATGGGCGTGGACGGCATTTCCATGCTGTTCGTCATCCTCACGACCTTCCTGATGCCGTTCTGCATTCTCGCCAGCTGGGAAGCGGTACAGCACCGCGTGCGCGAATATATGATCGCGTTCCTGATACTGGAAACGCTGATGATCGGTGTGTTCTGCGCGCTCGATATCGTGCTCTTCTACGTGTTCTTCGAAGCTGGCCTGATCCCGATGTTCATCATAATCGGTGTCTGGGGCGGGCAGCGCCGTGTCTACGCGTCGATGAAGTTCTTCCTCTACACGCTGCTGGGTTCGGTGCTGATGCTGCTCGCTATTATGGCGATGTACTGGCAGGCCGGAACGACGGACATCCCAACATTACTGGCTCATGAATTCCCGGCCAACATGCAGACTTGGCTGTGGCTCGCTTTCTTCGCCTCATTCGCGGTCAAAATGCCGATGTGGCCTGTCCACACGTGGCTGCCGGATGCCCACGTCGAGGCGCCAACCGCAGGGTCGGTCATTTTGGCCGGTATCCTGCTGAAGATGGGTGGCTACGGCTTCCTGCGTTTCTCGCTACCGATGTTCCCACTGGCGAGCGACACGCTGCAAAATTTCGTCTTCGCTCTTTCGGTCATCGCCATCATCTACACCTCGCTGGTGGCGTTGATGCAGGAGGATATCAAGAAGCTGATTGCCTATTCGTCTGTCGCCCATATGGGCTACGTGACCATGGGTATCTTCACGGCCAATGTGCAGGGTATCCAAGGCGCCATCTTCCAGATGCTGGCCCACGGCTTGGTCTCCGGCGCGCTCTTCCTCTGTGTTGGCGTCGTCTACGACCGCATGCATACGCGGGATATCGCGGCCTACGGTGGCCTTGTGAACAACATGCCGAAATACGCAGTCGCCTTCCTGATCTTCACGATGGCAAATGTCGGCTTGCCAGGTACGGCGGGCTTCATTGGCGAATTTTTGACATTGCTCGGCGCGTTCCAGGCCAACACTTGGGTTGCAATCTTTGCAACGCTCGGTGTCATCCTGTCCGCTGCCTATGCGCTCTGGCTTTACCGCCGTGTCGTGTTCGGCACATTGGACAAGGAAGCGCTGAAGGCGATGCTTGATTTGAGCACCCGCGAGAAGGCGATCCTTTACCCGCTCGTCGTGCTGGTCATCTTCTTCGGCGTCTATCCGTCACCGGTGTTCGACGTGACCACCGCATCGGTCGACAGTCTGGTGGCGACTGTTGAGGCAGCTATCGACTCCGACACCCGCACAGCGCTCGCGGCAACCGGCAACTAGAGGGGAGGGCAGATCATGCAGACTTTCGAATTCGCACAACTCGCTATCCTCGGCCCGGAACTTTTCCTCGCGTGCGGTGCCATGGTGCTGCTGATGATGGGTGTGTTTCTGGGTGAGGCCTCGACACGCATCGTCACAGGTCTGTCGGTCGCGCTGCTCGCTTTGGCCGCCATCTGGCTGATCTGGGATCCCCTATCCGGCACCGCATTCAACGACGCGATTTTGATGGACCCATTCTCGGTCCTGATGAAAATTCTCATCCTTATTGGCTCGGCGGCTGCCATCGCCATGTCGGTCAACTTCGCCAAGGAAGAGAATTTCGAACGGTTTGAATACCCAATTCTCGTTGTCCTAGCGACCATCGGCATGATGATCATGGTCTCCGCCAACGACCTCATCACGCTCTATCTCGGTCTCGAGATGCAGGCGCTGTCGCTCTACGTGATCGCCGCGATCAACCGCGATAGCTTGCGCTCTACGGAAGCCGGTCTGAACTATTTCGTCCTCGGCGCCCTATCGTCCGGCATGCTGCTCTACGGCATGTCGCTTGTTTACGGCTTTACGGGTCACACCAACTTTGCGGGCATCGCGGAAGCCATGACGGCTGATCGCTCGCTCGGTCTCGTCTTCGGCATCGTCTTCGTGCTGGCGGGTATCGCGTTCAAAATCTCCGCCGTGCCGTTCCACATGTGGACGCCGGACGTTTATGAGGGCGCGCCGACGCCCGTCACAGCCTTCTTCTCCGCAGCGCCCAAGATAGCCGCCATGGCGATGCTGGTCCGCGTGGTCTACGGCGCTTTCGAACCGGCGGTCGCAGACTGGCAGCAGATTATCACCTTCATCGCCATCGCCTCGATGGGGCTCGGCGCTTTCGCCGCTATCGGCCAGACCAACATCAAGCGCCTCATGGCCTACTCATCCATTGCGAACATGGGCTTTGCGCTGGTGGGGCTCGCTGCGGGATCGCAGGAAGGCGTGTCCGGCGTGGTGCTCTATCTCATCATCTACATGGGCATGACGCTGGGTGCCTTCGCCTGCATCCTCGCCATGCGCCGCACGGATGGTATGGTGGAGGACATCACCGATCTGGCAGGCCTCTCCCGCACCAACCCGATGATGGCGCTGGCGCTGACGATCTTCATGTTCTCGCTGGCAGGCATTCCGCCGCTGGCCGGCTTCTGGGCGAAATATTTCGTCTTCCTCGCCGCCATTCAGTCGGAGCTCTACGTGCTCTCCGTCATCGGCGTGCTTGCGAGCGTCGTGGGGGCCTTCTACTACATTCGCATCGTCAAGATCATGTGGTTCGACGATGGTGAACCCGCTTTCGTTCCCATGGCGGGTGAATTGAAGGCGGTTGGCACCATCTCGGCCGTCTTCACGCTGCTCTATGTGCTGGTCGCCGGTCCGCTTTCAACGGTTGCCACCGCAGCTGCCAGGACCTTCTTCTGATCGACACGCCTGTGGACATCGACGGCCTGACCGGCTGGCGACGCCTTGCGCTGGGCGATGTCGGTTCCACGAACACGAGTGCGATGGAATCAGCCGATGCTGGTGACCGTGGGCAATTGTGGGTAACAGCCCGTCGCCAGTTGCAGGGAAAAGCGAGACGCGGGCGGGGCTGGGTCTCCGAAGAAGGCAAT
>JBCCRF010000161.1:0-6730 GCA_039208305.1 Pseudomonadota bacterium | reverse complement strand
GGCTGTGCTCGTCCGGTTTCGGGCACTGTAGGCTCGTCCTGCAAACGTGTTTCGGACGTTACGGGCGATGAAGCCAGTTGCTCTTGGGCGTTTGGATCAAAGATCGGTTCCACGAAAACATCGTCGTTTGCGTTGGACGCATTCGCACCAACTGGGTCGAGATTACCGCGCAAGACCGCGTTATCGACACCGTTCACCGTTTGCCCGTAGACTGGCACCACCAAGCCCGCGGCCATTGCCGTTCCGCAAACGAGTTGGCGGATGTGGTGAGGCATGGAAGCGTCTCGACAACGGCAGGCAGGGAACGGCCAGAAAGCCGCGACGGATTACTGAACCGTAAACAAGTGTGGTTAATGAAATCTTCCCCAGCGCCCCTTGCGTCGGCATGACGAGGCGCTAGAGCATCCATATGGCTACGGAAATAGACCCACGCGCCTCTGCACTGCGCACATTGGAAACCGAGACCAAGGCTCTAGCAGCCCTGAAGGACGCTTTGGCTGGTCCCGTCGCAGCTGCATTTGAGGAAGCTGTGAAAACGATCGCCGGGATCGGTGGACGTGTGATCGTCACAGGAATGGGCAAAAGCGGCCATGTGGCTGCAAAAATCGCTGCCACGTTGGCATCGACGGGCACGCCTGCCTTTTTTGTTCACCCCAGCGAGGCCAATCACGGCGACCTCGGCATGATCGCCCGTGATGACGTGATCGTCGCTCTGTCGAAGTCAGGCGAGGCTATGGAACTGGGCGGAACCCTTGCCTATGCGAAGCGCTTCGCGATTCCACTGGTCGGCATAACTGCGGAACCCAAATCGACCCTCGGTCGCCACGCCGATATCATCTTGCACCTGCCAACGGTTAAAGAAGCCTGCCCGCACAATCTTGCGCCAACATCGTCGGCGGTTATGCAATTGGCGCTAGGTGATGCTTTGGCGGTGGCACTGCTGGAACACCGCTCGTTTACAGCCAGCGATTTCAGCATCTTCCATCCCGGTGGAAAGCTAGGGGCGCAACTGTCGCTCGTAGGCGACGTGATGCACGAAGGTTCTAAAATCCCACTTGTTCAGAGCGGGACGCAAATGACCGAAGCTATCCTGCAGATATCCGAAAAGGGCTTCGGCTGCGTGGGTGTCGTGCGCAAGGACAAACTGATTGGGATCGTCACCGATGGAGACTTGCGACGCCATCTCTCCACATCACTGCTTGGAGAAGTTGTCGATGACGTCATGACGGCCTCACCTCAAACCGTAGCACCCGACATGTTGGCTGCCGCAGCGCTTGATATTCTCAACCGGCGGGCAATCGCCGCTCTCATCGTCACCGAGGATGACCGACCGGTCGGCATCGTTCATCTCCACGATCTTTTGAGGGTCGGAGTTGCCTAAACAGCTGTGACGGTCAGCGCGCCGTTATCAACGCCGGTGACCTTCACCCGTGTTCCGGCAGGAGCGTCGGGGCCGCGCACGCGCCACGTCGTATCGCCGATACGAACTCGGCCTGCACCATTCTCCATCGCCTCGAGAAGCGTCGCTTCGCGCCCGATATGACGGCCCAGCGGATCATTCATTTTGCCTGCGTCATCCCCGTCCTTTTCGGACGGAAAATATTTGCGGGCCAGCATGACGCTCAACAGGGACAAGACGGCGAAAACGACAATCTGCGTGGTCCAGGACCATTGATTGATCGCTGCAAACGGAAGCAGCGACGCAGAGCCGACGATTAACGCTGAAACGCCGAACCACAGCAGATAAATGCCCGGCACCAGCGCCTCGCCCATGAGGAGAGCGAAGCCAAGAATAAACCATGTCCACGGTCCTGCGGATGCGATCGTGTCGATAATCATGAAATTCTCCTTTCCGGTCGCTCTCAGCCTTCCTCGTTGCGCCCGATTGAAGGCGGGCGGCTTCGCGATATGGGCCGACGATCTGTTGCATCGTCGCCAAAGACCTCTTTCGCAATCTCGCCAATACCTGCCAACGAACCGACCAGAGCGGTCGCTTCCATGGGCAACATCACAATCTTCTGGTTCGGAGCGGACCCGATAGTTTGCATGGCTTCGGTATATTTCTGCGCGATGAAATAGTTGATCGCCTGGGTGTTGCCCTCACCGATTGCGCTTGAGACGACGCGCGTCGCTTCAGCTTCGGCTGCAGCCTCACGCTCACGGGCTTCAGCCTCCAGAAATGCTGCTTCTTTCTGCCCCTCGGCTTCCAGCACCTGGCTGCGCTTTTCGCCTTCGGCGCGAAGGATAGCGGCTTCGCGTTCACCTTCAGCCTCTAGAATATTGGCGCGCTTCAGGCGTTCCGCTTTCATCTGACGGCCCATGGCCTCTACGAGATCAGCTGGCGGTTCTATGTCCTTCACCTCGATGCGGGTCATCTTGATGCCCCAGGGTGCAACCGCGTCATCGACAACGTGCAGAATGCGCGTGTTGATTTCATCACGTTTGGACAGCAGCTCATCGAGGTCCATCGAGCCCATAACTGTGCGCAGGTTGGTCATGGTGATGTTGAGAATCGCGTTCTCTAGACCGCTGACTTCATAGGCCGCCTTGGATGCATCGAGCACTTGAAAGAAGGTCACACCATCGACCGCGCAGGTGGCGTTGTCCTTGGTGATGATTTCCTGTGTGGGAACATCGAGCACCTGCTCCATCATGTTCATCTTCGCACCGATCCTTTCGATGAAAGGAACAATGATATTCAAGCCTGGCGTCAGGGTGCGGTCGTAACGGCCAAGTCGCTCAACAGTGTAATGAAAGCCCTGCGGCACGATCTTGATGATGGACGTGATGATGACGACCAGAAGGACGGCAAAGCCGATGAAAGCGATGTCGCTGATTGCAAATTCCATTTTGTAACTCCCCTCTGCACCGCAAATGGGGTTCGATCAGTTGTATTTCAATCGAAATACGCCCGAGGCCGACGCAATGGTTAGCGTTTGCTAGACCCAACCCTGCAATTCGCGCCGCACAATCGTCTCGATCAGATCCATGCCTTCACGACCATCGTTTAGGCATGGGATGTGACTGAAGTGCTCGCCGCCATTGTCCTCGAATTCCTCGCAAACCTCGCCAGCAATTTCTTCCAGTGTTTCCAAGCAATCCGACGAAAAGCCTGGATTGACGACGCAGATGCGTTTCACCCCGTCATGGGCCAGTTTTTCAACGGTCTTGTCGGTATAGGGCTGGAGCCATTCCTCCGGACCAAAGCGGGACTGGAATGTGCTGATGAGGAAACCGTCCTTCCAGCCCATTCGCTCCTGCAGGAGACGCGAGGTCTTCAAGCAGTGGCAATGATATGGGTCGCCCTTCTTGAAGTAGCTTTTTGGTATGCCGTGGTACGAGGCGACAATATGCTCCGGCTCGAAATCGAGCCCATCAAGATGGTTTTGGATCGAAATCGCCAGCGCTTCAATATAGGCCGGATCGTCATGATAAGGCGGTACAGTGCGAATGGCCGGCATCCAGCGCATTTTTTTCAACGCGTCAAAGGCCTTATCGTTCACCGTCGCCGTCGTTGCGGCTGAATATTGCGGGTAGAGCGGAAAGATGAGGATGCGCTCGCACCCTTTCTCCTGCAGCGCCCGCAGGCGGCTTTCGATGGAGGGATTTCCGTAACGCATGCCCCAATCAATCTCGAGATGACCGATGTCACTTATGCGGTCGGTCAGCTGATCGGATTGCGACCGCGTAAAAGTGCGCAGTGGGGACTCATCCCGTTCCTCGTTCCAGATGGAAGCGTAAAGGGCGCCCGATTTCTTGGGACGGACGTTCAAAATGATGCCGTTGAGTAGCGGCCACCAGATTATTTTGGGCGTCTCGATCACGCGGCTGTCGGAGAGAAACTCCTTCAGATATTTGCGCATGTTTTTCTTATCATGGCCATCTGGCGTACCAAGGTTGACCAGCAAAACACCTACTCGACCGAAATTGACGGCGGGATGCTCGGGCGGAAACGCTTCTGCGGAAAGGTCACGCTTAAAAGCGGAAGTCTTGATGGGAGCGTTCATGGCAATGATCCGTAGTCGGAGTTGTAACGCGATATCGTCGGTTTGCGATGTCACCCTCCCTGATGACATTGGCGTTTGGTTAGCCCCCATACGTGTAACGGGCAACCGCCAAAGGGTCGCGGTTCTGGTCACATATTCTGGTGGCTGTCGATAAACGCATTGCCGCTTGCTTCTGTTGCCTCGACGGGCGCAGCATGGGCGAAACCAACCTGAGCGAGGACCTTCCATGCCTATTGCCAGACTGACCCGAACCTTGACCGCCGCAGCTTTCGCGCTCGGCGCAACCGTCGCGATTTCAACGACATCATTTGCTGAGACCTTCAATCTGACACTGATCACCGCCTCCGATATGGACACGATGAGTGAGGATGATGGGCGTGGGGGTGTCGCTCGTCTGGCCAGCGTTATTACCAGCGAGCGGGCGAAAGGTGGTGAAGTGCTTTTCGCGTTCCCGGGCGACTTGCTGTCCCCCTCCATCCTCGCCGGATTCGACCAGGGCGAGCATATGGTCGAACTTCTGAACATGACGAAGCCGGATATGTTCACCCCTGGCAACCACGAGTTCGATTTTGGTGCCGAGGTGTTCCTCAAACGTATGAAAGGTTTCGACTTTCCCGTTCTGGGCACCAACATCCGCCGTAACGGCGCACCGGTGGAAGGCCTGACGGACTCTTTCGTGAAGGAATACGAGGCCGGGGGAGAGATGCTAAAGGTTGGCTTCATCGGGCTGACCACAGCGGACACCGTGCGCATCTCGTCACCGGGAGACATTTCCTTCCTGCCAGTGGTGGAGACGGCCAAGGCGGCAGCGGAAAAGCTGCGCGCTGACGGTGTGGATGTTGTGGTCGCAGCGCTGCACACCCATCAAGCCGAGGATTTCAGCGTTATGCAGACGGCCGGCGTGGATATCGTCCTGTCAGGCCATGACCACAACCTTCATATCTTCTTCGACGGGCGCGTGGCGCTGATGGAGGCGAAAGAGGAGTCAGAATACGTCGCCATCATGGACCTCGCGGTGGACGTCACGACGGGCGATCGCGGACGTCGGGTTCGCTGGTGGCCGAACTTCCGCATCATCGACACGGCAACCGTGGAGCCCGACGCAGCTGTCGGCGAGAAGGTGGCGGCTTATGAAGCAACCCTTTCCAAAGAACTGGATGTGGACCTTGGGAAATCCGAAGTGCCGCTGGATACAAGACGGGTGTCCGTTCGTACGGGCGAAAACGCTTTCGGCAACCTGACAGCTGATGCAATGCGCGCCGCTGTAGATGCCGATGTTGGCTTTACCAATGGCGGCGGCATTCGCGGCAACCGACAATACGATGCGGGCCACACCCTGACCCGCCGCGACGTGCTGACCGAACTGCCCTTCGGTAATGGTACGGTCAAGCTGGAAGTGACCGGCCAGACCATTCTAGATGCCTTGGAGCATGGTTATAGAGGGGTGCCGGAACCGGAAGGATCGTTTCTGCACATCTCCGGCATGACCGCAGAAATCGACACCTCAAAAACGCAAGGCAGCCGGGTCTCGAACGTCATGATCGGTGGTGAGCCGCTGGACCCGGCAGCGACCTACACGCTGGCCACTAACGACTTCATGGCGCGAGGCGGGGATGGTTATTCCATGCTCGGCGGCGGCAAGGTGCTGATCGATGCAGCCTCCGCCAAGCTGATGGCAAATGACGTGATGGTACGGGTGCGCGAACTCGGCAGCCTGACGACCGGCATCGACGGTCGCCTGACGATCAAATAGCGGAATTAAATCGAACTCAGGGGCCGCCATTTTGGCGGCCCTTTTTTGTTCAGCCGTCGTAGTCGCGGGTATCGTCGATCACCTTGCCGTCATTGGGCAGCCTGTCGACCAGTTCGACGGACCCGCCAAGGCTAGTAACCGCACGCAGGGTTTTGGCGAGAGCATCGACATCGAGCCCCTGTCCCTTGACCTGCAGATGCATCGCGTCACTGTCGCCATCGCGCGAGACCGTCAGCCGTGCGGCAGATGCGCCGGGATGGGCGGCTATGATCTCCGCGACCTGTTTGGGGTCGACGAACATGCCTTTGACTTTGGTGCGTTGGTCGGCGCGTCCCATCCAGCCTTTGATACGCATATTCGTGCGCCCACAGGGAGAAGGCTCGTCCAGAACGGCAGATAGATCGCCGGTGGCGAAACGCACCAGCGGGTAGGTCTTGGAAAAATTCGTCACAACCAACTCACCCACCTCGCCAGTCGCGACCGGATCGCCGGTGCCAGGGCGAACGATCTCTACGATCAGCCCTTCATTGACGACCATGCCGTCGCACAACCCGTCCAGTCCTTTCGTTTCGTAAGCGATCACGCCGAGATCGGCCGTGGCGTAACTCTGCATCACGTCAATGCCGCGCTCGCGATAGGCTTCACGCATGGACGGGAACAAAGCACCGCCGGAGACCATCGCTCGTTTGATGGAGGACAGGTCGCGACCCATGTCATCAGCCTTGTCGAGCATGGTCTTCAGGTAATCCGGCGTCCCCGTGTACGCGATAGGTCTCAGATGCGCGGCAGCTTGGACCTGCTGTTCCGTGCCACCGACTCCCGCTGGAAATACGGTGCAACCCAGTGCACGCAGCGCCTCATCGAGAATGAAACCGCCGGGGGTGGCGTGATAGGACAGCGCGTTATGAACCATGTCGCCACAGCGGAAACCGGCTGCATAGAGTGCCCGCGCTCCGCTCCACGGATCGGC
>JBCCRF010000160.1:0-6745 GCA_039208305.1 Pseudomonadota bacterium | reverse complement strand
GTATCCGGTGCTGCACGTTTGGTCAACGGTGGGGCGCATCGCTGTGCAGCGACTTCTCAAACCCTTTATGAGAAATCCCGAGGATATGGGCATTTTCCAGCGCATCGCGTCGGAAAATTTTGCCCATTACCGCCGCGACTATGCCATCGCCATCACCTGTCTCGTCATTATGGCCGGAATTACGGCTTTCTCAGCCTGGCTCATGGGGCCGGTCGTCAAGGACGTCTTCTACGGCAACGACATGAACCAGGCCGTTTTCCTGTCATGCGTTGTGGCGGTGATCTTTCTTATCAAAGGGGCAGTGAGCTACTTTCAGGCGGTCATCCTGCAGCGCATCGGCAACAATATGGTGGCGCGTTACCAGCGCCGCATCTTCCGCCATCTGCTCGATCTCGACGTCAACTTCTTCTCAAAGCAGCATTCCGCCACACTCGTGTCGCGCCTCAACCAAAACACCAGCGCGGTGCGCGATCTACTGAATACG
The DNA here is from genome assembly GCA_039208305.1 of Pseudomonadota bacterium. GTDB lineage: Bacteria > Pseudomonadota > Alphaproteobacteria > Rhizobiales > Rhizobiaceae > Pseudahrensia. Next base: position 6,261 of record JBCCRF010000160.1, on the reverse strand, counting down.
ATCGTGCTGGCCTATGCCCGCGATCTGGTGACACTGATCGGTCTGGTCGGGGTCATGATCTATCGCGATCCCTTTCTCGCTTTTGCCATTCTTATCATCGGACCTATCGCGCTGACGACGCTCGCCCGATACGCCCGGCGCATCAAGGTCATCGCCCGTGAGGAAGTGCAGGTGAACTCCCAAGTGGCGACCGCGATGCAGGAGGTCTCCCACGGCATCACCGTGGTGAAAGCCTTCACTATGGAAGAGCAGCTGCGCGGCAAGCTGGACGCGCTCACGGTTAAGGCGGAGGAGCGATCCAACAAGATCGCCCGCATCACTGCGCGCACCTCACCGCTGATGGAGACGCTGTCAGGCCTCGCGATCGCGGCCGTGATCACCTATGGCGGCTGGCGCGTAATTACCCAGGGTTATGAACCCTCCGATCTGACGTCCTTCATGACAGCGCTTCTGTTGGCCTACGACCCGGCCAAGAAACTCGCCAAGATGCGCGTTCAGCTGGAACGCTCGCTGGTCAACGCGCGGATGATCTATGAGGTGCTCGACACCGAGATCGCGAGGAAGGAAGCGGAAGGGGGCGAAGACCTGGTGATCGGGGGCGGTGAGATCGTTTTCGACGACGTGACGTTCAGCTATGACGAGATGCCCGCCGACGGCAACAAGCGGCCCACCCCATTGCCCGTCATTCGCAACCTGTCCTTCACGGCAGAAGCGGGCAAAACCACCGCTCTGGTTGGACCGTCCGGAGGTGGCAAATCCACCATCATCGCGCTGTTGCAACGCTTCTATGCAACGGAACAGGGCATCATTGCAGTGGACGGGCAGGATATTTCCAAGGTCTCCACCGAAGCGTTGCGCTCCAACATCGCCTATGTGTCCCAGGCGCCTGTATTGTTTCAGGGCACCGTGCGGGACAACCTGCGCTACGCCCGCCCCGATGCGACGGATGACGAGATCGAACAGGCGGCAAAATCGGCGCAGGCCCATGATTTCATCACTGCGCTTTCCAATGGCTATGACACGCCTCTTGGTGAAAATGGCGCTAACCTGTCTGGTGGCCAGCGCCAGCGTCTTTCGATAGCCCGCGCCATCGTGCGCGATGCGCCTATTTTGCTGCTGGACGAGGCGACGTCCGCCCTCGACAACCAGTCGGAAGCTTTGGTTCAGGCCGCGCTGGACGAATTGATGAAGGGACGCACGACCCTCGTGATCGCCCACCGCCTCTCAACTATATCGAACGCTGACCGCATCATCGTTATCGATAATGGCGAGGTGGTGGATCAGGGTCGCCACGATGAGCTTGTGGGCCGTAAGCGCGGTGTTTATGCAAGGCTCCACAACGTCGCCGGCTGATCCGGCACCGCCGGAGCCTGCCCCATGTCAGATGACCCCATGAAACTCGTCGTGGTCGGCGCATCCGGGCGGATGGGGCAGACACTTATCCGTGCTGTAGCTGAAACTGATGGCGTGGTGCTGTCCGGTGCGACCGAGCGCGAGGGTTCCGACGCTATCGGCAAGGATGCAGGAGAGATCGCCGGCATCAGAGCAAATGGCGTGCTGATCCAGTCCGACCCGCTGCCGGCTTTCGTTGACGCGGACGGGGTGCTCGATTTTACGGTGCCAGCCGCCAGTGTGGAGTTTTCAACCCTTGCCGCTCAGGCCCGCATCGTCCACGTAATCGGCACGACCGGCTGCACGGACGAGGACGAGGCCAAATTCAGCGCTGCTGCCCGTCACGCCCGCATCGTGAAATCTGGCAATATGAGCCTTGGAGTGAACCTGCTCGCCGTTCTGGTGCGCCAAGCCGCCAAGGCGCTTGCGGCGGGTGACTTCGACATTGAAGTGCTAGAGATGCACCATCGCCACAAGGTCGACGCGCCGTCCGGCACCGCGCTTCTGCTGGGCGAAGCGGCAGCGGAGGGACGCGGTATTGCACTGGCTGACAACTCAACACGCGTGCGCGATGGCATCACTGGCGCGCGTCCTTCCGGCGAAATCGGCTTCGCTACCATGCGTGGCGGTTCCGTCATCGGCGAGCATTCCGTGCTCTATGCGGGGGAGGGCGAGACCATCGAACTCACACACCGCGCCACCGACCGCCTCCTCTTCGCGCGTGGCGCGGTGAAGGCAGCTTTCTGGGCATGGGACAAAAACCCCGGCCGCTACGACATGCTGGATGTTCTCGGCCTGCCGCGCGATTAAATTTTTGAAGGAATACGCAAATGTCTGGAACTGTCGTCCTCGTTCGCCACGGCCAAAGCGAGTGGAACAAGAAGAACCTGTTCACCGGGTGGAAGGATCCGGATCTCACTGAGCAAGGTGTCGAAGAAGCGATTGAGGCCGGCAAAGTGCTGGCTGAACGCGGCATGACCTTTGACATCGCCTACACCTCGGAGCTCATCCGCGCGCAGAAGACTTGCCAGCACATTCTCGACGGCGTTGGGCAGTCCGATCTTGAGACAATCCGCGATGAGGCGCTGAACGAGCGCAATTACGGCGATCTTGCCGGGCTGAACAAGGACGATGCCCGGGAGAAATGGGGCGAGGAGCAGGTGCATATCTGGCGCCGCAGCTACGCCACCCCGCCGCCCGGAGAAGACGGTGAAAGCCTGCGCGACACCGGTGCGCGCGTCTGGCCCTATTGGATGCAGGAAATCCTGCCCCGCGTGTTGCGCGGCGAGACCGTGCTCGTCGCCGCTCACGGCAATTCACTGCGGTCATTGGTGATGGTGCTGGATGGGCTGTCGAAGGAAGAGGTGACAGGCCTCAACCTCGGCACCGGCGTGCCGATGATTTACAAGTTGAACGCCGACAGCACGGTGGCCAGCAAGAAAGTGTTGGGCGATATGAGCGGGGCGCATTAGCCTCTCACCCGAACGCCGTCGTTAGCCACTTGAGGATGTGGGCCGACCGGAAACTCCGTCATCCTCGGGCGCCGTCCCGAGGATCCAGAGCCGTAAAGGCGACATTCTAATTCTGACCTGTAGACCCTGCATCTGGATCACCGGGACGGGGCCCTGTGATGACGGAGGATGTTGCGGTCAAGCTATCCCGCTCCCAAAGCCTGCTCGATATCGGCGATCAGATCGCCCGCGTCCTCCAACCCCACCGACAGCCGCACGGTGCCGCCGGTGATCGATAACTCATCGCGATCCTCATCCGACAGGTTCTTGTGAGTTGTCGTGGCGGGATGTGTGACGAGGCTCTTGGCGTCCCCCAAATTGTTGGAAATTCCGACAATCTGCAGCGCGTTTTCGAAGGCGAAGGCCGCCTCTTTTGACGCTAGTTCGAAGGCCACCATGGTGGAACCCGCCGCCATCTGGCGCGCCGCAAGCTCCGCCTGTGGATGGTCTGCGCGGCCAGGATAGATGACGCGCCGCACAGCCGAATGCCCGGCGAGATAGTCGGCAATAGCGCCTGCGCTCTCCGTCTGTTGGCGCGCCCGCAGCGGCAGCGTTTCCAGCCCCTTTAGCAACACCCACGCGTTGAAAGGCGACATGCTGGGGCCCGTATGGCGGAAATAGTCGAACTGCGTTTCTTCGATCCTTTTTCGGTCCGACAGGATCGCACCCCCCAGACATCGGCCCTGACCGTCAATATGTTTGGTTGCGGAATAGACGACGACATGCGCCCCCAGCTCCAGCGGGCGTTGGTAGAGCGGCGTTGCGAAGACATTGTCCACCACCAGACGAGCACCAGCGTCGTCGGCAATCTGGGCTACTGCTGCGATATCCACCAATTCCAGCGTCGGGTTGGTGGGCGATTCCAGAAACAGCACCTTGGTGTTGGGCCGCATCGCAGCTTTCCATTCGTCCAGCGAACGGCCGTCCACCAGCGTAGCCTTGATGCCGTATTGCGGGCAGAGTTTTTCCACCACCCAGCGACAGGAACCGAACAGCGCACGCGCGGCCACGATATGATCGCCAGCCTTCAATCCGCACATCAGCGCGGAAGAAATTGCTGCCATGCCTGTGGCGGTGGCAATGCACGCCTCCGCCCCCTCCATAGCGCACATGCGCTCTTCGAACATGGCAACGGTGGGGTTGGCGTAGCGCGAATAGACGAAGCCGTCTTCATCGCCCTTAAAGCGGGCCTCGGCAGCCTCCGCGCTGTCATAAACGAAGCCTTGCGTCAGGTAGAGTGCTTCTGACGTCTCTCCATACGGCGAGCGGTGCGTGCCACTATGCACCAACCGCGTGGCAGGTTTCCATTTATCCTGTGTCATGGTCATTCCTTCGCAAATGCACTTGCGAAACCGGCAACAAAAAACCGGCTTCGCGGACAATCGCAAAACCGGTCAGTCGGCGGGCTACCCCGCCATCTATCGGTCCTTTAGCGACTTATTTTACGTGGCTGCAAGCCGACCGGCCAAATCACCACAAAGATGGTGATAGGCGCGTTTGCCCCGTTGCGTCAACGGGTCTTGCGCCGCACATCAAGTCCATGTCGAGCGTGCCCGGTATCCTGAGTGACCGTCAGATCGGCGACCTGTTCAGCGCAGGTCGTCTTGTGTCGGAATCTTCGCTCGACGATGATCAGATTCAGCCAGCCAGTCTTGATCTTCGCCTGGGGCAAAAGGCGTGGCGCGTGCGCGCCTCCTTCCTGCCGGGTGATATGACGGTGGCTGAAAAGTTGGAGCGTTTCGCCCTCCATGAATTCAGCCTTGATGGCGGTACCGTGCTGGAAGTCGGTTGCGTTTACATCGTGGAATTGCAGGAACGCGCTGCGCTGCCTGGGCAATTGTCAGCCTCGACAAATCCGAAGAGCTCGACCGGTAGTCTCGATATCTTCACCCGTGTCCTGGTGGATCGTGCTCGCCAGTTCGATATGATTGCAGCGGGTTATGAAGGCCCGATCTATGTCGAAATTTCGCCGCGCACATTTCCGGTTCTGGTACGGCCGGGTTCCCGCCTGTCGCAAATTCGTTTTCGGGAGGGCGAAGCGCTGCTCGGGGCAGACGAGTTGCTGAAACTGCACGAAGCTGAGACGTTGGTGGCAGGCGAACGCCACGACATCGATGCACGCGGCATTGCCATGTCCATCGATCTCACCGGCGATGACAATGGTCTGGTCGGCTACCGCGGCAAACGCCACACCGGTGTGGTGGACGTCGACAAGAAAGCTGCTAACCCGGTGCTCGATTTCTGGGAACCGCTGCACATCCGCGGCACTGGCGAGTTGGTGCTGGACCCGGATGAATTCTACATTCTGGTTTCGCGCGAAGCGGTTCACGTCCCGCCGGATTATGCGGCTGAAATGGTACCGTTCGATCCTTTGGTGGGCGAATTCCGTGTCCACTATGCGGGTTTTTTCGATCCCGGTTTCGGCAATGCGAAAGCAGGTGGTGAAGGCTCACGCGCCGTGCTGGAAGTCCGCAGCCACGAGGTGCCGTTTATTCTGGAGCATGGCCAGACCGTCGGACGATTGGTGTATGAGCGCATGCAGGAACGCCCGCAGGCGCTCTATGGTGCGGACCTCGGTTCCAATTATCAGGCGCAGGGCCTGAAGCTCTCGAAACACTTTTACTGACGCGCTCGCCGCAGCCGGTGCTCGGTCTTTTCCCACTGGTGCGGCTTGGTGATGAGATGCAGCAGCGCACGCCACGCCGCGATGGAAAGTGCCATCCAGTAGATGGGTAACCAGGCGAGACCTCGTATGAGAAGCCCACGCCCGCGCCAGCGCAGACTTCGCACGGCAAGCCAAGCGAAGGTGATGTAGCCTGCCAGCACCGTTGCCAGATCAACCGGGACCCACCAGGAGATCACCTCACCTGCCGCAAGACCGTTCCACACTTCGACCACCCAAAAGGCGAGAAAGCCGAGCAGCAGCGGGTGCACCAGTGCGCAGCCGATCATGCCGGTGACCATGACATGGAACATGAGGGTGCCGCGCAAGCCGAGATCTGAAGACAATGCGACCGGGTTGCGCATGTGGACAAGCCAAGTCTGCATCCAGCCCTTGAACCAGCGGGTGCGCTGGTTGCGCCATGCGCGAAAATGGATGGGTGCTTCCTCCCATGTGGGCGCACGCAACACATCTGTACGATAGCCAAAGCGGGCAAGCCTGACGCCAAGATCTGCATCTTCCGTCACATTCCAGGCGTCCCAAGCGCCGCAATTGCCAAGCGCATCCATCTTGAAGTGGTTCGATGTTCCGCCCAGCGGCAAGGGCGCACGGATGCGGGCCAGAAAGGGCAGCAATCCGTCGAAAAGGCTTGAATATTCGATGGCCAACATCTTCGACAGCCAGCTTTCATCCGCG
>JBCCRF010000159.1:0-6751 GCA_039208305.1 Pseudomonadota bacterium | reverse complement strand
TGCAGATCGCGGTGGAGCAGCGTGCCACGGGCGGGTCGATGGACGGTCGCTTCATCGGCTTTGGCAACCCTAAGCTGGATGGGGCGAGTGGAGAGGTCGTCGAAGGGCCTGGGTTCGAGGATGGGCTTGCGATCCCCGATGCCGTCAAGCGGCTGGAACCGCTGCCCAACACGGAACGCGAGCTGCAGGCCATGGCAGCGACGCTTGGCTTCGAGCGTTCCACCATCACCACCGGCAGTCGCGCCAGTGAGTACACCGTGCGCAACACTGACTTCTCGGGCGCGTCGGTGGTGACCTTTGCCACACACGGTCTGCTATCGGGCGAGATTTCCGGTCTACCGGAACCCGCGCTCGTCTTCACACCGCCATGGATCTGGTCCACCCGGACAGATGACGGTCTTCTCCTGATGTCTGAGCTGCGGCAGATGAAGCTGGACGCGCAATGGGTCATCTTCTCCGCCTGCAACACGGCCGGCGGCGGGGGCGACGGGCAAGAGGGCCTGTCCGGACTCGCTAGCGCCGCGCTCTACGCAGGCGCGGAACGGCTGCTCGTCTCCCACTGGGCCGTGCGGGACGATGCGACTGCCGACCTAACCACCGCCATGATGCAGATCCTCATTGACGAACCCACTCTTGCCGGGTCCGCCGCCCTGCAGCGCGCTATGCTGCTGCTGATGACGGAGAAGGACAGCTACGCCTCCCCTGATGCCTGGGCTGCCTTCGTCGTGGTCGGTGGTCGCTAAAGCCCGAGAGACTTTAGCTCTTTCTTTGCGCTCACGCTGTCGGCCTAATGGCCTTCGCTACGCAGGTGCGGCAGTCTTTTCCGTTCGCCGCTCCGCTTACCGGTGCACCGGGTCGGCACTTGCCTCCCTCGCGCGTCAATTGGAATTTGACACGCTCTGATGTCGTTACCAAAGCATTGCCCAATGCCACCTTTCCCATAGGCTGAGCATCGGACGCGCTGGGGAGGCGCTGGTATGAGAAGACGAAGCGGTGGGCGATCGCAGCGCCACATTCAGCGAGCTGCCAAGCCAGTTTTCGATCCCTGTCCACCGGGCCAGATCGGTGGGGCGTACAAGCCTCTTTCAGAGAGTGATTTACAGCGGATTTTTGATGCCGCTCTACATCTTCTGGCCGAACTTGGCATGGGCGAGGTGCCGCAACGGCTGCGGGATGATCTCGTGGTCATCGGAGCGCAAGATGATGGAAAGGGGCGGGCGACCTTTCCACGTTCGCTGGTAGAAGATGCCATCGCGAAGGCTGCGAAGCGCTTCACTTTTCACGGTCGCGATGACACCCGGTCAATCGAGGTGGGTGGCAAGCGTTTCTATTTCGGCACCGGTGGCGCCGCAGTTCAGACGCTTGATCTCGAGACGAGTACCTATCGACCCTCCACCCTGGTCGACCTGCACGACTTCACACGGCTGCAGGACACGCTCGCCAACGTTAGTTGGTTCACCCGCTGCTGCGTCGCAACCGATGTGGAGGATGTCTTTGCGCTTGACGTGAACACAGCCTATGCACTCGTGCGCAACACGACCAAGCCCACCGCCACGTCTTTCACGCTGGCGGGGCATATCGCGCCCATCGTGTCGCTGCTCGACATTGCCGCGGGTGGCGAAGGTGAATTTTCCAAGCGGCCTTTTATGAAGGCCCATATCAGCCCCGTCATCTCGCCCATGCGCTACGGGGAAGACGCGGTGGATGTGGTCTACGAGTGTATCCGCCATAACATCCCGATCTCCTGCATCACCGCTGCGCAGGCGGGCGCGACGGCTCCTGCGACCATGGCGGGATTTCTCGCCCAGTCTCTGGCGGAGACGCTGGCAAGCCTCGTGATGGTCCACGCCATTCAGCCCGGCTACCCGATGATCTTCTCCAACTGGCCGCTGGTGATCGATCTGCGCACTGGCGCCTTCTCCGGTGGTAGCGGCGAGAGTGCGCTGCTGAACGCTGCCTCCGCTCAACTGTCCAACTGGCTCGACCTGCCGTCCGGTATCGCCTGTTCGATGACGGATGCGAAAGCAATCGATGCGCAGTACGGCGTCGAGAAAGGGATGAGTTCGTTGGCCGCAGCGCTGGCTGGCGGCAACCTGATCTACGAAAGCTCAGGCATGACCGCATCGCTACTCGGGGCCAGTTTTGAAGCCTTTGTGTTGGACGACGAAATGCATTCCAACACCTACCGCGCGTTGCGCGGTATCGAGGTAAGCGACGACAATCTCGGCCTCGACGCCATTAAGGAAGCGGTGCTTGGCGCGGGCCATTTTCTCGGCGGCGACCACACCATTGCAGCGATGGAGCGCGACTACTTCTACCCGTCCTTGGCCGATCGGTTGGAGCCACGAGCGTGGGCGGAGAAAGGAGCGAAAGATGCGTGGGCCGTCGCACGAGAGAAGGCGCGGGAAATATTGGCAACGCATCGTCCGCAGTACTTGAGCGATGAGCAGGACAGGCAGATCAGGGAGCGGTTCAACATTCTTTAGGGCAAGATCATCCCTCAAACCGCTCTCACAAGGTGCTGGACTTAGTCCGCGTGTTTCGCTCACACTGTTGGCCTGCGGTTCCGCGATTTGCACAAAGCAAGGGTGGGCCGGGAGCAGCTAGGGAGGAAAACATGCTCAGACGAACACTCATGAAAACCGCTGCCGCGGTGGCGCTGGCAGCATCCACGACGTTTGCCATTGCCGCCGAATTGTCCGGCCCGGTCGACTACGTCATCCCCTTCGGCCCGGGCGGTGAATCCGACATTTCCGCACGGCTGCAGCAGCCCTTCTTCAAAGAAAAATTCGGCCAGGATCTTGTCATTTCTTACAAGCCCGGTGGTGGCGGTGCCGTTGGTTGGGCTTCGCTCAACGGGCTGAACGCCAACGGCCAGACGATCATGGGCGTGAATCTGCCGCACATCATCATCAAGCCCGCACAGAAAGAAGTGGGCTTCAAGACAGACGAGCTGAACGCGTTTTACATGTTCCACTACACGCCTGACGCGATCGTGGTTAAGGCCGACAGCCCCTATCAGACGCTCGCCGATCTCGTAAAGGACATGAAGGACAATCCCGGTCAGGTGACCATGTCTGGTTCCGGCAAGGCCTCCGCCAACCATTTGGCGCAGATCAAGTTCGACAAGATGACTGGCGGCACGACGACTTATGTGCCGTTCAAGGGCACCGGCGCATCCACTACCGCTTTGCTGGGCGGTCAGGTAAAGGCGCAGTGGGGTTATTCCACGGTGGGCGCGAAACAGGGGGACGCCGTGCGCATGCTCGCTGTTGCCATGGAAGAGCGTCATCCGTTGTTCCCCGACGTGCCAACCTTCAAGGAGCTTGGTTACGACATGGTAGGTGGTGCCTATCGCGGTATCGCGCTGCCGAATTCCGCTGACGAGGCCACCACGAAACTGTGGTCGGACATGATCGGCGAAATCAACGCTGATCCGGAGTTCCGCCAGAAGATGCTCGACGGTGGCTTCGCGCTGTTGGATATCGATGCTGCTGGCATGGCCGACTTCATGAAGGCGCGCAGCGACGAGTATCTGAAAGATGCCAAGGAAGCAGGCCTGATCAACTGATCCGCTTCTCACTAGCCTGACGGAGCCTGATCATGGATCTCGGCCACCTCGCGTCCGCATTCACGCCATTCAACTTCCTTTTGGCATTGTGTGGCGTGGTGGCGGGAACCGTGATCGGCTCTATTCCCGGCCTCACCGCGACTATGGCGGTGGCGGTCCTCGTGCCGATCACCTTCTCCATGGAACCGGCCTCCGCGCTGATCCTGCTGGGGGCGATTTATACCGGTGCGATCTATGGTGGTGCCTATGCCGCCATTCTTCTCAACACGCCCGGCACACCATCGGCCATCGCGACGACCTTCGATGGCTACCCCATGGCGAAGCGCGGCGATGGTGATCTTGCCGTCGCGGTCGCCTGTTACGCCTCGGTGGTGGGCGGCATGGTGGGGGCGATAGCCCTGCTGTTCATTGCGCCGCCGCTGTCCACTGTGGCGCTGGCCTTTGGGCCAATCGAGTATTTTTGGCTGTCCATTTTCGGTCTGTCGCTCATCGCGTCACTCTCCACCGGTAATTTGCTGAAAGGGCTGACGGGTGGCGCCTTCGGCATGATCCTGTCCACCGTGGGGGTGGCGGAAATCTCCGCCGATATTCGCCTCACCTTCGGCAGCCAAACTCTCATCAGCGGCTTCGGCGTGGTGGGCGCGCTGATCGGCCTGTATTGCATTCCTGTTCTGATTGACCTCGTGGCGACGCCAGACCGCCACCTGAAGGTGGAGAACGAGGTCAAATCAGTCCGCATCGGCGAAGCGGGACGCATAGCCTGGGGCTCGAAATTCAACCTCATCCGCTCCTCGATCATTGGCACGCTGGTGGGCATTCTACCGGGTGCTGGCGGGTCGGTCGCCGGCCTTGTCGCCTATTCAGAGGCTAAGCGCAGCGCGAAGCCACACCAGAAATTCGGCGAGGGTGAGCCGGACGGCATCATGGCGACGGAGGCGTCCAACAACGCTACCGTGGGCGGCGGTTTCATTCCGACGCTCGTGCTCGGTATTCCCGGCACCCCGCCCGATGCTGTGATTCTTGGCGCGCTTCTGGTGCAGGGCGTGCGGACCGGGCCGGCTCTGTTCGAGACCGGTGGGTCCATCGTCTACACCTTCATCTATGGGCTTATCATTGCGACGATCTTGATGTTGCCGACGGGCCTGCTGATCGGGCGCTACGCCTACAAGACCATCGTCACGATTCCAAAAGCTGTGCTGGTTCCGCTGGTGGGTTTCATGACGCTGATTGGCACCTATGCCATCCGCAACAGCATCTCCGATGTCGTTATCATGATCGGCCTTGGCGTCTTCGGTTGGGTCGTTGGTCGCTTTGGCTTTGCGGCATCTCCCATCGTGCTGGGCCTCATTCTGGGACCAATCGCCGAACAGGGTTTCGTGCAGAGCTGGACCATTGGTGCCGCCACCAACAATCTGACGGGCATGTTTTTCGGGCGTCCCATCTCCCAGGCGATCATCGTCTTCACGCTGCTGTCGCTTTTGTTCCCGCTGTTCAAAAGCTGGCGTGCTGTGCGCCGTGCTCCGAAGGAAGGAGCAGGCCGTGTCTGACGCAAGCAAGTCCGGCCCTGGTTCTGGCAAACTCGGGACGCTTATCGCGTCCGCTTTCTTCATCTTCGCCGGTGTGGTCACGCTGTGGGACACGCAAAGCTATACCGACCGCGATTCGCAGGTGTTTCCGCAGACGGTCGCCATCGTGCTCATCATCTGCGCCACCTGCGCACTTGTGATGACGCTGTTGAAGGGCGACGAGAGCCAGGGCTTCAGCACTGGCGTGTGGTGGCGAAGGGTCCTGCTGGTGATGTCTCTGCTCGTGGCCTGTTTCGCCATGCCGTATGTTGGCTTTCTGGCAGCTGGGGTGCTCGCTTTCGTCGGCGGCCTCATCGCCGCAATGCACGATCGCTGGACGGCAAAAGCCGCTCTGATCTACGGTCTATCGGAACTGGCTGTGATGACCGCCTTCTACACCGTCTTCCGCTACGTATTGCTGGTGCCGCTGCCTTGAAACAGACAGTGGTGCCCCCCGCCGGAATCGAACCGGCACTCCCTAAGGAACGGGATTTTGAATCCCGCGCGTCTACCAATTCCGCCAGGGGGGCGAACCGATGCGTGCGGGCGGGACTATAGTGTTCCGCTGCGGTAGCGCAACCGGTTCATCGCGCTACGGCCCACCGCCATGGCGCTGCCGTTGGTGCTTGGTATAGAAGAGGTGCAACGCCGCCCCTTTCATCTGTTCTTTCATGCAGCACCTCGCCTTCAAATGGTCGGATCATCCGATGACCGCTGGCCCCTCTCAGGCGGCTGCGATGATGATATTGTTGGCGGGGATGCTGCTCGTGCTTGGCTCTGCCCTGGCGTTCGAACATATCGGCGGCTACGCCCCCTGCGCACTGTGTCTGGAGCAGCGCACGCCCTATTATCTTGGTATTCCGTTGGTGGCGCTCGGCATTATCGGCCAGTGGATGCGCTTTCCGCCGCCAGTGCCACGGGGTGCGTTGGCGGTCGGGCTGCTCTGTATGCTGGCGACAGGAGCTTTGGGTTTCTACCACTCCGGCGTTGAATGGGGTTTCTTCGAAGTGCCCGCCACTTGCGGTGCAGGTCTAAGCGCAACTGACAGCGACGCGGGCAGCCTGCTTGATAGCCTCGCTACGACAACACCGCCGAAATGCGATGAAGCTGCTGGTCGTTTTTTGGGTCTCAGCTTTGCCGGTTGGAATGTCGTTGCCGCTGCCGGTCTTGCTACAGTCGCGGCCAAAGGTCTTTTTGGAAAGCCGACCTAATTTTTGATTCTGATCAATGTCCTTACCAGGCGACCGCGAACTCACCGGTATTTTGTCAAGCGGAGTGGTGTGCAGACAAACCTAACGCACCCACGCGGAGCAGCGATCGGAAAAGCTGATACGCGTGAGCGCAAATCGGAGCTTGTCGAGTCTACGGCTCCAAGGGCGCATCCCAGTAAAGATAGTCCATCCAACTGTCGTGGAGATAGTTAGGCGGGAACCTGCGGCCCGCATTGTGCAATTCGTGGACGCTTGGGACCCACGGTTTGCGGTTTGGCATCATCCCCGCCTCTTTCGGCATCTTACCGCCTTTGCGCAGGTTGCATGGAGAGCAGGCGGTGACAATGTTTTCCCATGTCGTTTGGCCGCCACGCGAACGCGGGATGAGATGGTCGAATGTCAGG
>JBCCRF010000158.1:0-6853 GCA_039208305.1 Pseudomonadota bacterium | reverse complement strand
CCGTCCTGTTCCTCGCCTGCGACGCCTCCTCCCTGATCACCGGTACCTCCATCATCGTCGACGGGGGCTGGACGGCGGACTGATGGCACTGCAGGGGTTCGATCCGCGCTGGCAGGATTTGCCCGACTATATCCTGGGCGTCACCGAGGACATCTGGGAAAACCGCAACATCCATCGCCTTCGCGACTGGTATGCCGATGACATCGTGGTGCGGTCTCCCGCCTCGGTTGTGCGCGGCAACAAGAGCGTCATCGCCGCCACCATGGCAACACTGGCGGAATGGCCGGATCGGGAGCTGCCCGGAGAGGACGTTATCTGGTGCGGCAGCGATGCGGCGGGCGATCTCTATTCCTCCCACCGGCTCATGTGCACGGCGACCCACAGCCGACCCGGTGCCCACGGTGCGTCGACGGGAAAGACTCTACGTTACCGCATCCTCGCCGACTGCGCCTGCCGCGACGACAAGATCTACGATGAATGGCTGATCCGCGACCAAGGCGTCATCGCTCTACAACTCGGCCAGACGCCAGAAGAACGCGCCCGCCACCAGATCGCCAGCGAAGGCGGACCGGAAAACTGTGTTCAACCCTTCACACCGAACAATGACGTGACCGGCCACTATCAGGGCACCGGCAACGGGCACGAACTGGGCGAGCGTTACGGTGATATCATCACCCGTATCATGGATGCCGAACTGTCGATCATCGCTCGCTGCTATGACCGCGCCGCGCAGCTGGAATACCCTTCCGGCGTGCAGGACATGGGCCACAAGGGGGCGGACCGTTTCTACATGGGGCTGTGCGCCGCCGTGCCCTCGGCCAGTTTCACCATCGATCACGCCATCGGCATGGCGGAGGACGGACGTCCTTATCGCGCCTCGTTGCGCTGGTCACTCACCGGCAAACACGAGGGCTGGGGCATGTTTGGCGAACCATCCGGTGCGAACCTGCACATCATGGGCATCGGCCATGCCGAATTTTGCCCGCGCGGGCTCCACCGCGAATACACGCTCATCGACGAAGTGGCGATCTGGAAGCAGATCGCCCTGCACAAGGGTTAGAACATGGACGGAGAAAGCTTCGAAGGCTTTTCACAGCGCTGGAAGGATTTTCCCGACTACATTCTCGGAATCACTCATGAGATCTGGGAAAGCCGGGGCCTGTCCACGCTGAACCACTACTACGCTGACGATGTGGTGATGCGTTTTCCTGACGCGATCCTCACCGGCAACCAGACCGTCATCAACGGCACCATGGCGACGATTGCCGAGTTCCCCGACCGCGAACTCCTCGGTGAAGACGTCATCTGGTCCGGCAATGCTGAGACCGGCTATCTGTCGTCCCACCGCATCATCACGACCGGCACGCATGCCGGCCATGGGCAATTCGGTGCGCCCACCGGCAAGCGCTTCACCATCCGCGTCATTGCAGATTGTGCGGCGAAGAACGACACGATCTACGATGAATGGCTGATCCGCGACTATGGCGGCATGGTCCGCCAGCTCGGCCATGACCCGAAGGACTTCGCCCGTGATATGATCGAGCGGCAGGGTGGGCCGGAGAATTGCGTCAAACCTTTCACGCCGGATCAGGATATTGATGGCGGTTACCACGGGCGTGGCAACGACAACGCCTGGGGCGAGCGCTATGAGAGCATTCTCACTCGCCTGATGAACAAGGATTTTGACCTCGTCGCCCGCGAATACGACCGCGCTGTGATCGCGGAACTGCCTGGTTCGAAGACCGCCATTTCCCACCGTGAGGTGGACGCCTTTTGGCTCGGCCTGCGTTCGTCCTTCCCGTCCGCGACTTTCGAAATCCACCACCGCATCGGCCGCGAAGACCCGATGCTGCCGCCACGCGCCGCAATCCGCTGGTCGCTCACCGGCAAACATGACGGCTGGGGCACATTCGGTCCGCCCACCGGCGCGCAAGTCCACGTCATGGGCATGAGCCACGCTGAATTCGGCCCGTTTGGTTCTTCAGATGGCACCGTGCGCCGCGAGTTCACCCTGTTCGACGAAGTCTCGATCTGGAAACAGATCCTGATGCAGACCGGAGGCTGAGACATGGACAGCTTCGCGGACCTCATGTTCACCGATCCCGTCACCGCCTATCAGCGCGAGATTGGGGTCGATGAGAAATTCGCCAAGGTCTATTCGCGTCGTTTCACCGGCGATCTGGGGGAGGATGAGAAGGCTTTTATTGAAAGTCGAACGTCCTTTTATCTCGGAACTCACAACGCGGATGGCTGGCCTTACGTGCAGCATCGCGGCGGCCCTGCGGGTTTTTTGAAGGTCATTGGTCCGACGCGGATCGGCTTCGCTGACTACAAGGGCAACAAGCAATTCGTGACACGCGGCAATCTCGATGACGACGACCGCGTGTCGCTGTTCTTGATGGACTACCCGCGCAAGGCCCGGCTGAAATTGCTCGGTCATGCAACCATGATCGACGCGATCGACGACATCGAACTTGCCGCGCAACTCACGATGGACGGTGGGCCGCGGCCGGAGCGGCTCGTGACCATCGACGTGTCGGCAATGGACTGGAACTGTCCGAAATATATCGAACCCCGCTTCACCGAAGCCGAAATCGCGGCCATGATGGGGCCGAAGATCAAAGCGCTCTCCGGGCGCATCGAGGAACTGGAGGCGGAATTGGCCGTCCTTCGTTCTGAAAGAGGGAACACCGAATGACACCCGCCGACATGGAAGCCCGCATCGTGCGCTATGGCGCGCTGCAACCGTGCAAGACCGCCTTTATCGACGCCCACACGCCGGGCAGCGATCAGAAGGAAAACTTCACGATCATCGGTGGCGGTGTGTCGGAATCGCCGGATCAGCACGTCCACATCTCGATTCCCCACGGCTTCAATATCGGCGCAGCGGGTCAGCCGCCGAAATGCCGCAACTCGTTGCACAGCCACCGGACGGCGGAAACCTTCTGGGTGCTGTCGGGCCGCTGGCGCTTCTTCTGGGGCCGCTACGGTACCGCAGGTGAGGTGGTGCTGGAACAGGGCGACATCATCAACATCCCCACCGGCATTTTTCGCGGGTTCGAAAACATCGGCACCGATTACGGAATGATCATGGCGATCCTCGGCGGCGACGATGCCGGTGGCGGCGTCATCTGGGCACCGCAGGTCATCGAGGACGCGCAGAATCACGGCCTTGTGCTGGCGGAGACCGGCAAGCTTTACGACACCAAGGAAGGCCAGAGTCTGCCGGACGGCGTGAAACCCATGCCGTTGCTCACCGAAGACGAATTGAAGGCGTATCCCGAAATGTCGCCCATGCAGGTCGTCGGCATGGGCGTGCGCCGCTACAACGACCTCGTCGCGCTGGCCAAAGACAAGCCGGTGAAGGTGATCGGCGCAGAAGGCGTCATCCGCGACCGCCCCGGTTTCGATGTCGATCTCGTCACCCGGTCCTCCGCCACCCAAGAATTCCACAGCCATGCCCGCCCGTCGGTCCTGATGCCTGTTCGCGGCCATTGGAAGCTGATCTGGGAGGAGGGCGAAGCCCTGCTGAACCCCGGCGACACGGCCTCCGTTCCCAGCGGCCTGCGCCACACGGCTGTTCCCGCCATGAGCGGTGAAGCGAGCCTCTACCACATCGTTAGCACCGACGACCCCGCCGGGCCGAGCACCATGGGCCAGTGAGCCCGAGAGCTGACGACACAACGAAAGCAGAATTCTATGACCAACATCCCCGTCACCCATGTCGGCTCTCTGCCGCGCACGCAGAAGGTCGTGGATTTCATCTTCGCCCGCGAGAAGGGCGAGGCCTATGACGAAGCTGCCTTCGATGCCGCGATGGCCGAGGCCGTGGACGAAACCGTGCGCCGTCAAAAGGAAGCCGGCGTCGATATCGTCTCCGACGGCGAGACGTCGAAGATCAGCTACGCGACGTATGTGAAGGACCGCTACACCGGCTTCTCCGGCGACAGCGACCGCAATGCGCCAGCCGACCTGAAAATGTTCCCGTCCTTCCTCGAGCGGCAGAAGGATTCCGGCGGCACTCCCACCTATGCCCGCCCGCAATGCACCGGCGAGGTGAAATCCAAAGGGCAGGGCGAGCTGCAGAAAGATATCGACAATCTGAAAGCCGCCATGGCGAAGCACGGCGTGGAGCGCGGCTTCATGAACGCGGCGTCCCCCGGCGTTATCTCGCTCTTCCTGCAAAACGTTCACTACCCCACCCGCGACGCCTATCTCGCCGCCCTGGCGGACGCGATGCGCGAGGAATACGAGACCATCGTCGCTGCCGGTCTCGACATCAATCTCGATTGCCCGGACCTCGCGCTCTCCCGCCATATGCTGTTCAACGACCTGTCGGACGAAGAGTTCGTCAAGATTGCTGATAGCCACGTGGAAGCGCTCAACCACGCTCTCGCCAATGTACCACGTGAGAAGGTGCGCGTGCATATCTGCTGGGGCAACTACGAAGGCCCGCACTGCTGCGACATCCCGATGGACACCGTGTTTTCAACGCTCATGAAAGTTGACGCGCAATACCTGTTGTTCGAAACCTCCAACCCTCGCCATGCCCACGAGTGGACCACTTTCCGCGATCGCAAGGGTGAGATACCCGACGATAAGGTGCTCGTTCCCGGTGTGGTCGATACCACCACCAACTTCATCGAGCACCCTGAAGTCGTGGCGCAGCGGCTGGAGCGCTTCACGAACATCGTCGGCGCTGACCGCGTCGTGGCTGGCTCCGATTGCGGCTTCGGCACGTTTGCCGGTTACGGTGCCATCGACCCGGAAATCGCCTACGCCAAACTGGCAGCATTGGCGGAAGGCGCGGCGCTGGCGAGCCGCCAATGAGGCGCACCTTGATGAGCACGGTTTGACCGCAACCTTCACGATCCGCGACCACGCCTTCACCGCGCCACCGCTCCCGGCGGGCCTTTATCCAGTTGCTACGCCCATCGGCAATCTGGGCGACATCACCATTCGCGCGCTGGAGGTGCTGGCGGCGGCTAACGTCATCGCCTGCGAGGACACGCGCACCAGCGGCGTGCTGTTGAAGCGCTACGGCATAGACACACGGCGTGTCTCGTACACCGAGCACAATGCGGTTGAGCGAGGGCCTGAGCTACTTCGTGCCATCGAAGACGGTCAGGCCGTCGCGCTCATCAGCGATGCCGGAACGCCCCTCATCAGCGATCCCGGTCTGCGGCTGGTGCGCGATTGCGCAGCGCAAGGCCTGTCCGTCACGCCGCTGCCCGGAGCAAGCGCCCCGCTGGCTGCTCTCGTTGGCAGCGGTTTGGGTGAGGGGGAGTTCCGTTTCATCGGTTTCCTGCCATCCAAGCAACAGGCCCGCCGAAACCGCCTGGCGGAACTCGCCAATGATCCCGCGACCCTCGTCCTTTTCGAAAGCCCCAATCGCATCGCCGATACGCTGGAGGACGCAGCGGTCGCTTTCGGCGCGGACCGAGAGGCGTCCGTCGCCCGCGAGTTGACGAAATTGCACGAGACCTTTCATCGTGGCCGACTTGCTGAGCTTGCAAACAGTTTCGCCGCCATGGATCGCGTGCGCGGCGAAATCGTCCTCGTCATCGCCCCGGCACCCCCGCCACAATTCGACGCCGCCGATACCGAAACGCTGCTGCGAAACGCCCTCGCGGAGATGAAAACCAAGGACGCCGCCGCCCATGTCGCAGCGCTCACCGGCGAGCCGAAACAGGCTCTCTACGCTCGCGCGCTGGCGCTGAAGAACGAGCGGTGACCGAAGCTTCCAAAACTCGTCGCCGCGCCGCTTATTGCAAAGGCCATCGCGCCGAATTGCTGGCGCTGCTCACGCTGATCCTGAAAGGCTACCGCCCCGTCACCCGCCGCGCGCGAAACGCTGGCGGCGAAATTGATCTCATTGTCCGCCGGGGCACCCTCATCGTCTTTGTGGAGGTCAAAGCCCGCGCCACGGAAGGCCAAGCCCTCGACGCTATCGGCTACGAAGCCCAACGCCGCATCGAAGCGGCTGGCGAACTCTGGATCGCCCAACAGCCTGATGCGTCGAGACTGAACTGGCGCTTCGACGTCGTCGCCGTGCAGCCTTGGAAATGGCCGGCGCACTTTGTGGATGTGTGGTGAGGAGAGCCGCTTGTCTGGCGTTTCACCTCGCGCCACGAACTCCGCACGCTACCACTCCAGAGTTATGACCGGGCGGTGAAGAGCCGCCCGGCAAGCTTTTGCCGCGCACACCAAAAGCCCCGTACGCTACCGCGCCGGAGTGATGATCAGGCGGGCAAGCCCGCCCGGCGAGAATCTCGCCGCGCCCTCGCAGCGAAGGCCGCTAGGCCGACAGCGTGAGAGCAAAAACGAGCCAGCGGAGCGAAGGTTTTCGTCTCATGCCGGTAGTTTACGGCTCAGGTGACGAGCACCTTCGCCCCGCTCGATCCTGCTGCACAGGTGTCTCTCAACCTGCAAGTCGGCACCCATCCGCGATACGAGGACCGAAATCCCTGCAAGCCTTCCATCGAAAGGCACACCGTTACCGGCGTCGCGACACTACCCTGTAAACCGCCCGAGTATTGGCGTTTGGCCTGTGGCGTCCGACGCTCCGCCCGTTTGCCGTTCGTTACACGGCGCGTAGCGGAAGGATCGCCTCCGCACAGTCATCAGGTCGGTCCGGACGACCGGCTCATGTGCGAAGGAAATGGGAGTATGGGGGATGGGGAGAGTGTGGGGAGAGATTTTTTTGAACGTCAGCTTTTGGCCCACTTTGACGGATGTTGAGTCCGCAGAATTGGTTATAATCAGGCGTATGGTTGCCGTAGTTCATACCCAGACAAGCCTTCTTGATGATCTAATATCGCTCGGCATTCACGCTGGAGACGGACTCTTTGTG
>JBCCRF010000157.1:0-6894 GCA_039208305.1 Pseudomonadota bacterium | reverse complement strand
GCGGCCACCTCGCCCACCTGAAACTCTTCGGATACCCCGTCGAGCCGATGGCAAAATCGACCTTCTATTTCGTCCTGGTGGTGTTGCTGCTCGTTGACATCGTCCAAAGCCGCTACCAGCGCAAATTGCTCGCGCAGAAAGAGCGCGAGATCAACGATCCGTTGATCACGACAGAGGGCATCGACGCGAAACACGCCATGCATCAGGGCTAATAGATTGCGGGTCTCGCGTCAGGCGAAGGCGCGGATACGGTCCACCAGATCGTCCGGGACCTCAATTGTCCCGCTCGTATTCGCCCGCGCAGCAACACGCCGCGAACCCGGAAGGCGCGCTCCATCCTGATCGGTGATTGCGGCCACCAGCGCGGCGACCCGCTCACCAAACCCGCCGCCAGATAGCGGCTCAGGATCGATAGCAATGAATGTCTGTCCAGTGTTCGGCGGTCCACCCACCGTTCCCGAAAAAGGGCTCGCATCCTTACCCAGCACCGCACCCGACAGAGCAGCCGCAAAAACCTCCACCATCAGCCCCGCCCCGAAGCCTTTGGCGCCACCCGACGGCACCATCGATCCTTTGAGGGCAATGGCAGGATCGGTGGTCGAATTGCCCTCAGCATCCAGTGCCCAACCTTCGGGGATCGGCTCACCCTCGCGGTTGCGCAGCATGATCTCGCTTTTCGCAATGGCGGAGGCCGACTGGTCGATGACGAAGGCGGGCTCACCTTTACCAGGCACGCCAAGCGCAAACGGATTGGTACCGATCACCGGCGTCTTGCCCCCGGTTGGCGCAATTGAGGCAGGCGCATTGGTGAAGCAAAGCCCTAGCAAACCATCGCGGGCGATGCGCTCCGCATGATGCCCAAGCACGCCACAATTGTAGGAGTTAAAGATGCTCATCACGCCGACGCCCTGCACGCGCGCGGCGTCCAGCATCGCGCCATAACCAGCATCAATGGCAGGATGAGCAAACCCGGATTTTGCATCAACACGAACCAGCGCAGGCTTCGGTGTCTCGACCGCAGGCTCG
The DNA here is from genome assembly GCA_039208305.1 of Pseudomonadota bacterium. Taxonomy (GTDB): domain Bacteria; phylum Pseudomonadota; class Alphaproteobacteria; order Rhizobiales; family Rhizobiaceae; genus Pseudahrensia. Next base: position 5,868 of record JBCCRF010000157.1, on the reverse strand, counting down.
GCTTTGCCGTCCACCTTTCCGCATTGCACATGCTCGGCATAGATCGGCACATACATCAGCCCGTGGGAGCGCACACCGTCCCGCTCTGCCATGCGCGTGGAGCGGGCGACGGCAGCAGCGTTAGTCTCGCCAGCGCCGGCGCCCATAAGCGCTGCGGCGGCGAGCGTCTCGATGTCATCCAGCGTCATCTGTGCCATGTCGTTCTCCTAATCATTGTCTGTCGTACCGGCCCCGGCATCCGCACGGGTGACGTCATCCGCGGGCACAAGCAGATCGTGGGCCATCGCTTGCAGAGTCAGAAAGTCCGGGTGGTCGGGCGCGCAGGTCTGGAAGCTGCGGTGGAACGGTTTGTCCACGGTGATCGCATGGATAAGAACCGGCGTGCCAAAGTCTGTAGGCGTGAGGCTGTTGGCGATGTCGGAAAAATGCCGTCCCGTTTCTTCGCTGCGGGCAATGGCGATGGCATGGAGCAATTCTGGATGATCGACCCTTGCCTCAACCCCCGCAGAAACGCTTGCAAGATCAATCATGGACGGACCGTCAATCAGAGCCTTCGCCTGCCCCGCCCGCCAGATCCCATCATCACCCATCGAGAAATCCGCGGGTCGTCCCGTGCGGAACTGTTGGAGGGCGAGCACCAGCCCAGTAAGTGCCTGCTCACTGCGATTCAGGCCGCAACCCAGCGCAATTTCCCGTGCCGTCTCCCGTTCGACCCCTCGCGCGATGGCAGCTTTCTGCAGCGTCATCAGCCACTCGTTTCGGGAAACGTCACCCGGTGTCATGCAGGGCGCACTGTCACGGGCAGGAAGCAATCGCCCGCATTCTCCGTGGTCAACTCCGCCGCCGGCGGTGCACCGGCGTAGAGCGTGATGCGGGTCCAGCGGTCGGAACGTGGGTCGAACCGCGATGCACCGAAGAAAGCGAGCTTGCAGCGCAGCAAATCGATGGGCCGAATATCGACGGCCACCAGATTGTCGCGAATTTCGCCATAGGGATGGACCATTATGGTTTGCACCCGCTTGACGATGTTACGATGCCGCGGATGGCGCATAAGAAATGTTGCCAGCAGATCGGTATCGTCGAAATTGGCGAGGGCCTCCGCCATGGCTTGAACCTGGCGCGCGATGTCGTGAGGCATCGCCCGCTCGCGACGGAAGTCTTCAGCGCGCTCGCCAAGCCGAGGCTCCAGCTTCTCTTCGGAAACGTACCACACCATGGCGTCCGCTTCAGGACGAGAGAGATCAAGATCGAGCGCCCACCGATAGTGCTCCTCCAGTCCGCGACGCAGATCACCGACATTGCCTGTCGCGCGCAGCTGCCCGTCATCGTCGGCACCCATGCAGTGGCAGAGACCATCGATCAGTTCGCCATGCGGCTCGAGAACCAGAGACGCAATCAGCTCTTGAAGCGCCTCAGTTCCCCTCTCTGCACGGTGCATAATGGCGTCCCACGGATAAGGCTTCGCCAGATCGTTTGGGAATTCCTCGCGGAAACCGCGGAACTCCACCCGTAAGTCTTCGATATCAACCTGTGCCTGTTCGTCATCGACATTCCACCCCTGCAGATGCACCGCAGCCCGTTCGCACAGGTGCTGAAATTCTCCCGACTTCGTAGCATCATCATGCGCGCGCACCCGCGCGATGGCGGTCTCGCGAACCAGCACCCAATTGTTCAACAGCACCGGATGACTGACGAGAAAAGGCGCCATGCCGAGGCCGGTGGAATTGCCGATACCCAGCGCACGCATCTCGTCAGCGCCAAGCCGCGCCGCTTTGGAGTTCCGCGCCGAGGCGATATGGTTCGCCAGCGCAAAGGTGAATTCGCGGATCAGGTATACCGCCAGCATCTCCAACCGGAATGGCGCGGTCGCCGCCTCCCGGTCAGCCATACCGAACTTGCCGTTGCCGTAAACAGCGGTGGTTCGCATCAGGTAGCCGGTGGCATCCAGCTTCGCCATATCCGGCTGCCGACCCGCAGCGAGCGCATCGACAACATGGGCGAACAACCGCACCGATTTATTGGCGCGCGACACCACCAGCACCTTGGGATGATATCTTCCCGCCTCCTGCGTCTTCGCGTTACGCCCCAAATGCTCGATGTCGTCCGGCGTTGGCTTGCCGTCGAACAGCACGAAACAGGCGTCCCACGCAGTTGCAATCACACGGTCGGAGCGGTCAGCATCATCCAGCTGTGAGGTCCAGGCGATGAGTGTGAGATCGCGGCCGTCCAGCTTGACGGCGAATGTCGCATGGCCAAACCCGTCCGAATCCCATTTGCTCGCCGTCTCAACCGAGGCCGCCTGCTCCGCAAGATCGCGCAACAGCGAACGCAGAAAGGAAAGACGGGTGGGAAAGGACACGCCCATTCGAGAAAGGCGCATCACCTCAGCGGGCGGACGCAGCGTCGCTTGTGGCCAATCCTGAATGTCCTCGTGAACGCTCACCTTACCTCCTTCATCCAACCGCCGGGCCGAAGCTGTCCTCGTAAAAACGCAGCCAGTTATCCCCCATAATGCCGTCGATCTCCTCTTTGGAAAAGCCGACATCGCCAAGCCCGCGCCGAATGTTGCCGAAATCGCGATTGTCCTTGAACCAGTCCGGTTGCGGCGGGAACCCGGTATTGCTGGCGGAGCCCTCGCCATAGTCCGTCACTTTCGACCAGCGTCCGTTGCGCATCCACTCCACCACGCTATCCGGCTGGTCCTGACAGAGGTCGGACCCGATCCCTAGATACTCCGCGCCATAGGCTTCCGCCGTATCGGCGATGGCCCGGCAAAAGCTCTCCAGCGTGCAGCCCGAACCGTCTTTCAAATGGTGCGGATAGAGCGAAAAGCCCAGCATCCCACCCGCATCGGTCAACGCTTTCAGAACAGCGTGTGACTTGTTCCGCAGCGCCGGATGCCACGCATGGGGGTTGGCGTGTGTTATGGCGATGGGTCGGCTCGACAGTTCGATGGCCTCCAGCGTCGAGCGCTCGGCGGAATGGCTCATATCGATGACCATGCCGACGCGGTTCATCTCCGCGATGGCCTGTTTGCCGAACCGGGTGATTCCGGGATCCTCGTCTTCATAGCACCCCGTCGCGAGCAGCGACTGGTTGTTATAAGAGAGTTGCATGAACCGCCCGCCGAGCCGGTGCAGCACTTCGATCAAGCCAATGTCGTCCTCCATCGGCGAAGGGTTTTGAAAGCCGAACAGGATCGCCGTAACGCCATCGCGTTTGGCCTGGCGCACATCAGCTGCCGTGTAGGCCATGCGGATCAGGTCGGGGTGCCGCTCGAACCACCCGTTCCATTGTTCGATATTCGCCACCGTCTCGCGGAACTGCTCGTGATAGGCGATGGTCACATGCACCGCATCGACCCCACCTTCGCGCATCTGGCGGAAGATTTTCTCCGACCAGTTGGCGTATTGCAGATTATCGATGGTGACATGCGTGCTCATATCCTTCGGCTAGCATAAATTCAGCCATACCACGACCTGCAGCCGCGCCATCCCTTTGCCAGTTGCGACGCAGCCGCTATGAAGACCTAAATCGATACAAAAGGAATTTCAGTTCATGTCCAAAATCGCTCTCGTCACCGGCGCATCCTCCGGTATCGGTCGCAACGCCGCCCTCAGCCTCGCCAAAGCTGGCTGGACAGTTGTCGGCACCGGTCGCCGTCAGGATGCGCTGGATGAAACGGGCACAAAGATGGATGGCGAGTACGCAGGCATCGCAGCGGATGTGACGGATGAAGCAAGCGTCGATGCGCTCTTCGCTGAAATCGGGAAACGCTACGGGCGGCTAGATTTCGTGTTCAACAATGCTGGCAACAACGTGCCCGCTACCAATTTTGGCGACCTGACGCTGGAGCAGTGGACCACGGTGATCGACGTCAATCTCACCGGGGCATTCCTCATCGCCAACCGCGCCTTCCGCATGATGCGCGATCAAGACCCGTCAGGCGGACGCATCGTCAACAACGGTTCGATCTCCGCATACGTGCCGCGCCCGGGTTCCGCACCTTACACGGCGTCCAAACACGCCATCACCGGTCTCACCCGCTCCATTTCGCTGGACGGTCGCCATCTCGGCATCGCCTGCGGTCAGATCGATATTGGTAACGCGGCCTCGGACATGACGGCCAAGATGAGCGGCGGCGTCCCGCAGGCAGACGGCACGATGAAAAGCGAACCCACTATGGATGTGCAGAATGTCGGCAACGCCATCGTCCACATGGCGAGCCTTCCTGCGGACGCCAACATTCTCTTCCTCAACGTGATGGCAAACGAAATGCCGTTCGTGGGGCGTGGGTAAATCGAACCCTGTGCAGACGGTGAGCACGTCAAACGACGCTGAAAGGGCAATTGGTGGGTCTGGAGGGACTCGAACCCCCAACCAAGCGGTTATGAGCCGCTGGCTCTAACCATTGAGCTACAGACCCTACGCGTTTGCGATAGCGCAGAGCGCGGGCCGCAACAAGCATCCATTCGGGCGGATGAGGCAATCGCCTTATTTCACACCCCATTTGGCTGATTGCTGCACGCAAACGACCACTGGGAAAATCATCTATGACCAAAGCCCTTCTCACCGGCCTGCTGCTGGCGGCAACCACGACCTTGCCCGCTTTCGCCGCAGATAAAACACCAAAACCGGGTGTGATCTCCGTATCCGCCACTGGCAATGCAGACATCGCGCCAGACATGGCGGTTCTGAATTTGATGGTCATGCGCGAGGCGGATACAGCCCGCGCCGCGCTGGATGCCAACACACAGGCCATGGCAGCCGTCCTGGCAGATATGAAGGCGGAGGGTATCGACGAGCGCGATCTGCAGACGTCGAATTTCAACATCAATCCGCGCTATTTCTATCCGCCGCGCAAGAAGGACGGCACGCAGGAGCCGCCACGCATCGTCGGCTACACAGTGACGAACGGCTTGACGGTGCGCGTTCGCGATCTGGGTAAGCTGGGTACGATCCTCGACCGCTCGGTGACGCTCGGCGTTAACAGTGGGGGCAATGTCCGCTTCACGAATGATGATCCGGCCAAGGCGATCGATCAGGCACGGCGCAAGGCGATGGAGAATGCGATCAGCAAGGCAACTACTCTGACCGATGCTGCTGGCATCGGCCTGGCTCGTATCACCTCCATCAGCGAACAAAACCGCGGCCAGCCACGCCCGATGCCCATGGCCGTCGCCCGTGCCAAGATGGCTGCAGAAGCGGCCCCCGTTCCCATTGCTGCAGGTGAAAACAGCTACAGCGTGACGGTGAATGTGACTTGGGAACTCGCTCAGTAAACGTGCACCCCGCCGCCTTCGCTTCAAGCGTGGGCACTGGTGCCCAGAAAAAGGGGCACCCTTTCTCCCAAAACGAAAAACCCCCGCCGGGCACGGCGGGGGCTCTCTTCGGGTGATGCTCGTCAGCCGGTCAGGCAGAACGCACCGCCTTCACCTTAACGGTGACGGACGAAGCGCACCGGGCAGGACCGATGACGACCGAAGCCGATGACCACGCGATCACCCCACTGGCGACCGGCAACAACGACGCCACGGCGACCTGTACGGATGATGTGAGCGCGGCGAATGCCGTTGCGACGGGCCTTGCGCAGAGCGCGTGCCGGGCGGCAGCGAGCGGCGCGGCGCGGGCGATAATCGTCGTGGTAGAAGCCACGATGGCGGCGATAACGACGGTCGCGATTGCCGACGTGGATGCCGTAGCCGGGACCGCCGATCGAAACGCCGAAGCGAACGTCGCCAGCATGAGCAGCGGTGGTGGTGGCAGCAGTGGTCGTGATTGCGCCGAGAGCGATAGCACCGGCGACAAAGGCGGATTTCAAAGACGAAGTCAGCATGGAAACTCTCCTCATTCAGTCGCCGCGGGGTG